>JBBQUC010000022.1:0-18022 GCA_038212815.1 Cytophagales bacterium | reverse complement strand
TTGTCTCCCCGCCTTTTTTTATACATAGATGGATTTTAGTACGTACCTACATTTAGCCATTCGCTATTTATATCAATGAGCGCCATTTTTGGGAAGATGGCCAAGGACTACGTCCTGTTTGAAAAAACGGCGTTTTGAAAGCCTGTAGGTGCCTGTTGATTTACTTTATTGTGTAGCCAATAACTAATTATAGTATTTTTTCGTAAAGCTCGGCTGTTGTAATGACGCGGTCAAACCCCATTACTTTCAAATGTGTAGTTAGTTTTTTATCACCTGTCCACAGCCAGCCACCAGTCTGTAATGTCAAAGCAACATAGGTAACATCAAAGCTATCAACGCCATTAGTGAGCCGTTCAGCTTCCGCCCAGTGGTGTTGTTCAATTAGCATTTCATTACAGAATTCTATATGACGCAGGAGTGTATAAAGTATGTCGAGCGTCTCGCTTTGTTCACGCTTCGCAAGCGTTACGATTTTGGGCTGATGCTTGAACAGTTCAACAAAAGCGTAATAACAGCTTAAGCGCTGTATGGGTAGTGTCGGGTGAGTAATAATTTCGCCTATTCTGCTATCCGGTGTAATAATTGCACTAAACAGAATATTTACATCAACGGTAATAATCATTTAATAAAACGGCTACGGTTATCAGTCCACCATGCCTTATCCACTTCCCGTGCTAGTTCAGCAGCTTGTTCTTCTGTACCCTGATTTCTGGAGATTGTCTCCATCACGTTAAAATAATCCAGTAGCTTTTGAGCAGCTCGAATGTCAACAGAGCCATTAATCCGGAAGACAATATCTTGATTTTGACGTTCAGTAACCATGATTTCTCCTTTTTTCAAATATACACCAATGTAGCCTATTTTAGACCAAAAAGTCAAAGAAAGGCTAATCCTGAATACACAGTTCTACTACACACGTTAATCTTTATGTAAAACAGACCCCTTTCCGCTGTGTTCAAGCCATAAAATGACCAACGGGGGTCTTACCCCGCAGTAC
The DNA here is from genome assembly GCA_038212815.1 of Cytophagales bacterium. Taxonomy (GTDB): domain Bacteria; phylum Bacteroidota; class Bacteroidia; order Cytophagales; family Spirosomataceae; genus JBBQUC01. The sequence continues at coordinate 17,025 of JBBQUC010000022.1, read as the reverse complement.
GTGATCTCTTACTATAACGCCAAACGTCAGATTAATAGCACGTTGGGCCTGGAAGCCCAACGTGCTTACGTCGATCACTTTTATTAGGGTAAGCCCATCATTGCTGAATGTATGGACGTGCAAAGCGGCAAGGGCGTATTCAACCGCCCCGAACTGAAGAAGGCATTAGCGTTGAGTAAGAAGCAACACGCCGTTTTAGTCGTGGTCAAGATTGACCGATTAGATTAAGCCGCAACAAAGTACCAATCGCACCTTCGGGTATTGCTAGAAGTTCAGGGTCAATGGCTGGTTAAGGCGGTTAGCTTCTGCCTACTGTCTGCATCCGTTGGGTCCAGGGTCAGGGCTTGCTGAAAGGCAGCAATGGCTCGCTGTTTGTCGCCCCGTAGCTGGTAGAGATCGCCAAAGCGGGCAAACACAATGCTTTCTTTCGGAAATTTCTGTTTGGCCAGTTCCAGCACCCCCTCGGCGGCTGGCAGGTTCGCGGGCCGCTGCGTCGTAAACTCGTAGGCCATGTACGTCAATTGATACACGTTTAGGTTCATGGCCTGATACCCAGCCACCGCGTCGGCAATGCGTCCCAGGCGGATTAGTTCATTGGGGAGGTAGGTGGTAGCCGACAAGCGGGGCATGGGCGTTTTTTGCCACTCTACCCGCAACGAGTCCACCTGCCCGGCTTTGCTCCGACTAAAGTAGGCTTTAGCCGTATAATCGGTAAAGGCAATGGTATCGCGCCCGGTTGGTACGCAGATGATGTCGTTGCCGTTGTTGATGGTCTCGATCAGCAGATTGCCCTTGCGCCGGACAGACACGACCTCGTCGGCTCCGCGTTGGTAGCGGCCCACGTACTCATCGAGCAGCGAGTCGGGCAGGGTGCGCGGCAGGAGTGGTTTAGGTAGAAAATCAATCCAGTTATACACCTGCGCTACTGCCCGCCGAATCTCTTTGCCTAGTTCATTGGCTCCGTTGTTATCGTTCATCATCACCACCACGCCATTGCCCCCCACCACACTCCCGGTAGCCTCGGCCAAGAAGCCCGCATTCACCCCCGTATGCGTAAAATAGACCCCCCGCTCGTTGGTGCTCACGGTACATTGGAGCAGAAACGCCCCCAGGCCAATTTGCTCTTTGTAGCACCCATCGCTTACCACGGCCAGCGGGGTCATCATGGCCTTTGCCGATGCCTGACTCAGCACCCCACCCTTGCCCCGGTAGCTATTTTGCAGGTCAATCACCAACCGGGCTAAGTCGGCAGCTGTGGTGTACAGACCAGCAGCCGCCTGCTGCGGATACACGTACGGCATCCCTTTAAACCAGCCATTGGCCGAGTACGCCCACGACGCATACGGAGCCAGGACAGGCGGCAACGGCTGGGCAAAGGTGGTGCGCTGCAAACTCAGTGGTTTAAAAATGGCCTGGTCGGTAAAGGTGGCAAAATCCTGCTTCGTAACGTCCATCATGGCTAGTTGCGCCACCAGATACCCACCCCCGGAATACCGAAACACTGTGTTCGGCTCGCTGTTAACCACCACCATCCGGCTGTCTGAGTTCGGTTTCCCGGCCAGAATATCCGGCACGGAGGGTAGCGGATTTTTGTCGGGGGTGAACCCAAAATAGGCCGATTGGCTAGTGCCACCCCGGTGACTCAGTAACATGCGAAGCGTGATAGGCGTTTTACGGGTTATGTCGTTTTCGCCCAATTTCCAGGATGTGAGGTACTGATTGATGGGCGCATCGAGGCTCAGCTTCCCCTGCTCGACGAGTGTCAACGCGGCCATTGCTGCAACGAGTTTAGATATAGACCCCGCCGAGAACATCGTCTCCGGGGTTACGGGTTTGCGCAGGGTGGTATCGGCCAGCCCGTACGATTTTACCCAGTCCACTTTGTAGTGTCGAATGACGGCAATGCTGAGGCCCGGCACCTTGTGGTAGCGCATCCTCTCGGTCAGGTTCCAGCCCGGCAGCCCCTTGACGGGTACGTAGGGCATCAGGCTATTTTCAACGGTGGCAATGCGGTCGGTCAATTGGGGAGGCAGTTGCGCCAGCCCATAGTTTGTGGTGGCTACGCTCAGCAGCAGCATGAGCCGAAGGGTTCTTGTGTTCATCGTTGTTGATTTTTGACACAAACATCCGATGTTTACGCGTCACAATCGTCCCGAAGTGTACTCTGGTACATCTTTGTGTAGGCAGATGGGGTATATCCGGTCTGTTCTTTGAATACCCGATTGAAGGTGGTTTTCGAGGAGAAGCCCGCATCGAGGGCCAGGGCCAGAATGGTCAGGCGATTGGTATCCCCAGCCGCCATGCGCCGTTTCACTTCTTCGATTCGGTACGTATTGATGAATTCGTTGAATGACTGATTAAAGCCGGTGTTGATGATCCGGGAAACCGAATTGGGGGTTTCGCCGAGGTGTTTTGCCAGCGCGGCCAGGGTTAACTCCGGGTCTTTATACAAGGCCTGCTGCCCAATGGCGTTGAGCAACTGCGCCCGCTGATCGGGCGTAACCGCCCCCGTCGAGCCGGTCCGTTCGGGTTTCGGCAACCGGGGGTTGATGAAACCAAGCAGGGCCAGGGTATAAACAAAAAATGGCAGTAGCTGGGCAGTCAGATAAAATTTAGGCCAGTTCGGGGGCAGGTAAAACTGATTGACGAGGGGATCGATAGTAGCCACCCCATAAAACACAGCTAGCCCCGTCAGCAGGTTCTTCATCCAGCGGGTTGTGGCAACAGGGAGGCTTCGGTAAATACTATACAACACCATCAGGCAGGCTGCGTAGTACTCTATATAGCGGGTATAGGGCTTATGAATAGTTTGCCAGAACCAGGCTTTGGTGGCGAGCGATTGCGCCATGAGCAGTCCGTAAAAAAGCACCTGCACCACTACCGGCAGAAAATAAACCCGGGGTATCACGACCGATTGTCCCGCCTGTGCCCGCACATACCCATAGAGCAGCGGGCCAAAGCCCCAGGAAAAGAACAGCGGCATGAAATAAAGCCAGCGGTGGCGATAGTACACCCCCGACCGGCTTAAAAAATAATCGACTACCTGTAGAGTCAACCCACCGATCAGCCAGGCAAGCCAGTAGTTGGCCCGTTGTTGAGGTCTCATCAACAACAGGGCTGCGGTGGTGACCCCCTGTACGATGCAAAAAATATCGAATAAGTTTCTTGCGTCTAAATAAACAGTCATGGAATAGCCTTTCGTCTTTTTACTTCTGCATCAGCAACAAAAACATCTCGGCAGCGTGCCAGGTGTGCGGATAACTCAGCTTCTGGTTAACCAGGCTGCGGTCTAACACAACCATGCCGCCATACTGAGCCTCCGATGCCCGCTGCTCCCAACTGAGCGGATAATCGCTGGTACTCACCAGCCCCCGCTTCTCGCCATAAAAATGGTCTTCGGCCCAGGCCAGATACGGATAATTAAACGGTGATGTACCCGAAAATCGGGGGTTAGCCGTTGCTTCAGACCGTATGTGCTGATCGGTAAAACCCCACCAAAAAAGCGATGAATAGGAGTCGTACACGTCAGGAATGATGTATGGATCAGGTAGGCCCAACGACTGTAATCCGTATTTCAGCCACTTGGTCTGAAAAACCGGGTGGTCGGCATAGTCGGTCTTGCCAAGTATATACGTTCCGTGGGTAAAGCGCGTCACCGAATCTAACGCCATAGCCACAACCGGGTGGGTTTTGTCGGCTACCAGTGATACCAGAAATAATACCTGCCCCAGGTTATCGGCCTCGGCTATGCCGTGATTGTTGCGGTCGAAGGGATCCCGAATGGCTACTATCCAATCGCGGATCAGGGGCAGGTTACCCGTTTCGCGCAGCACCATTGCCATCAGGCTGGCATCGCGGTACCAGGGCCGATTATAAACCATCCAGTTGGGCACGGGCAATCCTTTACGGATGTTCATCAGCACCTCGTGGTGTAGTACCCGCAACACCGGGCCATAGGCTTTGTCGGCAAAGCGGGGCAGCACAAGGGGGGCTTTGGTGCCATCGGCCCGTCGGGCAATGAGCCGCCCCGCCCGTTTGCCGGTATGCAGCACCCAAACCCCCGTTTCTGTCTCGCGAAGCTGCACCTGCGTACTGTCCCACAGGCTTAAGTTGACCAGGTACTCCGAGGGTACAATCTGCTCGTCGCGTACGTGCCACTGTTCCAGAATTGCCCCCGTTTCGGCATTAATGAGTCGGCCTTTCTGGTAGAATAGCTTGGTGCGGTTGCCCATGCCCAGGAGCAGAAAGTGCAGGTCGGGCAGATCGCGGTGATTGGGGTTCCGCTGGCGCAGTTGAGCCAGATTAGCGCGGTATATTTGTAAAGCTCCCACCGGGTCGGGGTGCAGGGCCGGAGCCGCCGACTGTTGCGCCAGCGCGGGGAAGCAGAGCAACAGGAACAAAAGGCGGAGCATAAGCAAAAAATGGACGTTACCTACCAAAGGCAGGCAACGTCCATTTTTCACTATACCCGGCCCGCTTAACTATAGGCAGGTTTGTCGATGTCTCCCTTGCCATCGCGGTTGCGATTGGGGTGGGTCTGATGCAGGTCGCCCGATGGTTCGTCACCAGCCAGGTACTTGTCGGCCAGCTCGTTGGGAACCAGGTCGGGTACCGTTTCGGGTTCGCTGCCGGGGCCGCTGTTGCCTTCTACCGACTGATCGCCCAGACCGGCGGGCGAGATGGCCTGTTTGGCCCGAATCTGGTTTTCTTTCGATTGATCTTCCATAAAATTTCTAAACCGGATTTACGCTGATGAACTGATTTTCTCTGATTACAACCATATTTGTAGTCAATAAGCTAGTTGCTTATTCAGGTGAAGTAGGCAGCATTCAGGTTTTATTCTGTAAATCAGCTAGTTCAACATCAAAAAAATTACAACAAATTAGTAAATCAGCCGGTACACCGGTGCCTAATCACAGTTCAGATATGCAAATCGGATTCATCGGTCTCGGTAAAATGGGATTCAACCTCGTGCTCAACCTCCTGCAGCACAAGCATACCGTTGTTGGCTACGACATCAACGAAGCCCTGGTCAACGAAATAAAAGCCGAAGGCGCGGGCGGCACCACTACCCTGCCCGACCTGCTGGCGGCATTACCTGCGGGCAAGCGCGTGCTGTGGCTCATGATTCCCGCCGGGCCACTGGTCGATAAAGTGATTCAGCAACTCCACGAGGCTGGCCTAAGCGCGGGCGATACCCTCATCGACGGGGGTAACTCGCACTACCAGGACTCTATTCGTCGGCACAATGAACTAAAAGAAAAAGGGATTGGGTTTGTCGATTGCGGCACCAGTGGCGGCACCAGCGGAGCCTTGCAGGGAGCCTGCACGATGGTGGGGGGCGACCCCGACGTGATGGAACCCCTGCATGATGTTTTTCGCGCTATTTCCGTGGAAGATGGCTACCTCTACACCGGCCCGTCGGGTAGTGGCCACTTCACCAAAATGGTGCACAATGGCGTTGAGTACGGCATGATGCAGTCTATTGCCGAAGGCTTCGAGGTATTGAATAAAAGTCCCTTTCCCTATGATTTCGAGGCCGTTGCGAAGATGTGGAATCATGGCTCGGTGGTACGGAGCTGGCTCATGGAACTCACCCAGAACGCGTTCAGCAAAGACCCCAAGCTAGAGAGCATCAAAGGCATCATGCACTCGTCGGGCGAGGGAAAATGGACCCTCGAAACGGCCCTTAACCTCGGCGTACCCACGCCCGTCATTGCCCTCTCGCTGCTAATGCGCTACCGCTCCCTCGAAGACGATACCTTCTCCGGTAAAGTAGTGGCGGCCCTTCGCAACGAGTTTGGCGGCCACGCCGTCGAAAAAAGTAAGGAATGAAGCCTATTTTGTGGTGTTATCTTTGTTGTTATCCAAACTACATCAGACTATGCTTACCATACAGATCAATGACGCTCTGCTAGAGCAGCGTATTCTAGCCAAAGCCCTTAGAAAGGGTATATCGGCCCAGGAATTTGTTAGTAAGTTGGTAGCCGAAACGCTGGGGAATGGCGAAGAATCTGCCTTTCCCCAGCTTGACCCTAAAAAGCACGGGAAAGTTATTCAGCATGCGCTCACTGAAGAAGAGCAACACTTGGCTGATGCGATAATGCCTTTTAGCCAGGTTACAGACCCAGCAATCTATACCCACGACCTGCGTCGTAAGCTCCGATAACCCGGATGATTTTAGTCGATACCAATATTCTTATTGATTACCTGCGTGGCGTTGATTCTGCCCGCGAATTTGTCGGGGAAAAAGGGAAATCTACCTTGGCGATCAACGCAATTATAGCGATGGAGCTTTATCAGGGATGCTTGAACAGGAAAGAGTTTGCCAAAATCAGAAAAGAACTTAACGGGTTCTTTTATCTCGAATTAAACGAGGTTGTCACTCAGGTTGCGCTTCAGCTAAGCCAGCAGTTTGCTCTTTCACATCATATTACGGTGGGAGATGCCTTCATTGCTGCCACAGCTTTAGTGTATAATCTAGAATTACGAACGTATAATTTGAGAGATTTTCAATTTATCCCAACATTACTGGTCTCCAATCAATTAAGCTAACAACTGACCCCTGCGCGCTATTCACGCATGAAAAAATCTCCAAAGAAAGCAGCAACGCCCCCTACGCTGCCCGCCACTGGCCAGCAACGCGTAGTGATCGAACGCGTGTACCCTGAACTCGACGGTGGTAAATTTCCTATCAAGGCCGTACCCGGCGATACGCTGGTGGTGGAGGCCGATATTTTTCTGGATGGTCACGATTACATAGCCGCCCGGCTGCTGTATAAACCTGCCCCCGCAGCCGACTGGCAGGAGATGGCCATGATTCCGCTGCATAACGACCGCTGGACGGCCTCGTTCAGCATTGAACAGACAGCATCCTATCAATACACCATCGAAGCCTGGGCCGATCATATTGCCTCGTGGCAGCACGAGGTTCACCTGAAAGTGGCCGATGGGCAGCGTATCCGTAGCGAACTGCTGGCCGGGGCCGCTTATGCCGACAGCATGGCGCAGCGGGCCGGGCGGCAGGCGGGTAATGCCACCGACGAGGCCGCGTTATACCGGGCTGCCAACTTGTTTCGGGCAGCGGCTGCCGACGACGAACCGTATGCCGAAGCCATTGCCCTGGCCGAAGGAGAGCAGTTTGCTGAGTGGTTTGCCCGCTACCCCGACCGCCAGCACCCTACCCGCTACCAAACCCTGCGCGTGGATGTTGACCGCGAACGGGCGGCCTTTAGCACCTGGTATTGCCTGTTTCCGCGCTCCGCTTCCCGCGAGGTAGGGCCTGATGGAACACCCAGACATGGCACCTTCGCCGATGTTGAGAAACTGCTGCCGCGCATTGCCGGCATGGGCTTTGATGTGCTATACCTCCCCCCTATTCATCCCATCGGTCTGGATCACCGCAAGGGCAAGAACAACTCCGTAACCTGCCAGCCCGGCGAACCGGGAGTGCCTTATGGCATTGGGGCAGCTGATGGCGGGCATGATGCCATCCATGCCGAACTGGGCACCGTTAAGGAGTTTAAACACCTGATTGCCATTGCCGCCAACTACGGTATCGAAGTAGCAATGGACCTGGCCATTCAGTGTTCACCCGATCACCCCTGGGCCAAAGACCACCCCGAATGGTTTAAAAAAAGGCCCGACGGCTCTATTCAGTACGCCGAGAACCCACCCAAAAAATACCAGGATATTTACCCCGTTTACTTCGAGACCGCCGATTGGCAAGGTCTCTGGCTCGAACTCCGTCGGGTGCTGCTGGTTTGGGCCGAGTGGGGCGTGCGGATCGTGCGGGTCGATAACCCGCATACCAAGCCCTTTGTGTTTTGGGAGTGGATCATTGCCGAGGTGCGCCGGGAATTCCCGGATATGATTTTTCTGGCCGAAGCCTTTACCAAACCCAGGGTCATGCAGGAGTTGGCCAAGCGGGGCTATGCGCAGTCATATACCTACTTTAGCTGGCGCACCAGCAAGTCAGAACTGGAGGGCTACCTGAATGAACTGACCAAAAGTGACATGCGGCTCTATTACCGCCCTAACTTCTGGCCCACCACCCACGACATTAACCCGCCCAACCTGCACGGGGGCCACGAGCCGCAGTTTCTGATCCGGTATTTTCTGGCGGCCACGCTCTCGGCCAATTACGGCATCTACGGCCCGTCGTTCGAGTTGATGGAGCATGTACCGTTTCCGGGCAAAGAAGAGTTTCTAAACTCCGAGAAGTACGAGATCAGGCACTGGGACTGGGAACGTACGACTAAACTGACCTACCTGATTACGCTCACCAACCGAATCCGGCGCGAAAACAAAGCCCTGCAACAAACCAATAACCTCACATTCTGCCGCATCGACGATGAGTACCTGATGGCTTATCTAAAAATATCGGGTACTAACCGACTGCTCATTGTGATAAACACCGACGCTTATAACCGCCGGGCAGGATTGGTGCAGGTGCCGCTCTGGGAGTTAGGCATTCCTGACTGGCAAACCTACACCGTGCATGACCTGCTGACGGGCGCGCAATACACCTGGAAAGGCGAGTGGAATTACGTGGATCTCGACCCCTACGTACTGCCCATGCACCTGTTCCGTATTGATGGCTAGCGCGATTGGTACGCATTTTGTTTACCCTTACCATACGACACTGAATTGAGCAGCCAATGATGCCTAATGAAACGCCTGTATCGGTAAGACCCATGAAGACTCCCCGAAATACCGACCAGCTAATCAGCGAGATATACTCCCTGACCCGGTCTATCGACGAGTCGCGGAAGATGAGTAATCGCTATCCCAACGATTGGCTTATGGAGCTGACCACGCAACACGATCAGGAACGCAAACAGCAACTCCTGAAAGAACTGCACCTGAGCCTGAGCCTCTACCTCTATCACTCGCATTGACGGGTCATTTGGCTGCGCGTCAGTTGCTGTGCAGCAAAATAGACCTATTTAAAAGCCCGCTAGCGTAAGTTGACGGGCTTTTTTGTTATACTTGTCGGGCCAACTGGCCTTACCGGTACGTTATGCTTACGCCCTTCATCTCCGCTCAGCCCTGGGCTGACTTCCCGATAGACAGTACTGCCCACGCCTGGCTGAGTACAGTGGTGCTGTCAGGATATGTAAACACCTGCCGCTGGTTTGCGGGCAAAGCCCGTCGGCAGGCCGGTATTCGGTTACAAACCATTCATGTGCTGCCTACAGACACGGGCCTGCCTGCCTACCTGCTCATTCTGGAAGCCCACTACCACGATGGCGAGCCGGAGCGATATTTGCTCCCGCTGGCGTTTATCACCGATGCCACCACCGACATTCCCGATAAAGGTTTCCTGGCCGATGCGCAGTTTGATACCCAAACCGGGCGACTGGTCGATGGTATCTACCACCCTCCGTTTCGGGAAGCGTTGTTCATGAATCTGGCAATGGGGCAAACCCTGCCGCAGGCTACCGGGCAGATTCAGTTTCACCGGGGGCGGGGCCTGAATGTAGTTGAAAACACTATTATCTCGCGGGTGCTGCCCGTCGATTCGAGCAACTCGGCCCTGGTCTTTGGTGGGCCTGAACAGGGGGAGCTGTACTTTCTGAAACTCTACCGCAAGCTCTTCGCCGAAACCAACCCGGAGGTGGACATGGTGGCGTTTATCACCGAAAACAGCCATTTTGCCCATATTCCGGCCTATGCCGGGAGCCTCACCTGGCAGCAGACGGGCGAGGCTGATGCCGCAGACCTTACCCTGGGCATGATGCAACGCATGGTAGCCAACGAAAAAGACAGTTGGGCCATGACCGGCGACTACCTGAACGATTTTCTGTATGCCGTTCCGAACCGGCTCTTTGCTATCAACGAAGACGTATTCGAGATGGTGGCCCTGCTGGGGAAGCGCACCGCCGAGATGCACCTGGCCCTCTACCGTCCCGCCGAAACGACCGATGTGGCCTTCTGCCCCGAACCCTTTACCAGCACCTACCGCCAGTTTATTGCCCAGCGGTTCTCTGCCCTCCTGAACCGGCGCTACGACCTGCTCATCAACAAGTACGACACCCTTGATGCCCCGTCGCAACGCCTGGCGTGGGTGTTTATGGAAGCTAAAGAGATGATCGATGATTTTCTGGCCGATTTCCAGACCCGCCCCCTCGACTCGTGCCGCATCCGTATTCATGGCGATTACCACCTGGGGCAGGTGCTGGCCGTATCTATGGGCGAACCGGCCCGGCAAGATTACGTAATTATTGATTTTGAAGGCGAACCGGAGAGTAGTATCAGCGAGCGCAAAATCAAGCATTCGCCCCTTAAAGATGTGGCCGGGATGATTCGCTCGTACCACTACGCCGTCAGTGCCAAGCTCTTCAACAGTACCGAAACCGAAGGCATTGACCCTGAAAAGCTACAGGTTGTCTCCGACCGCTGGTTCAAGCTCATCCGCGATACCTACCTCGATGCGTATCTGAGTACTTTCGGTTCACCCCACCCGCTCTTTCACGATAACGCCGAGATCAACTACCTGCTGCTGATTTACCTACTCGAAAAAGCCGTTTATGAACTGGGTTACGAGATTAGCTACCGGCCTACCTGGGTAAAAATTCCGCTCAAGGGCATTGTGGATGTGATTCGGGAGATTGAAAAACTCCAGCCTGGCGGCAAAAGCCGCACCGTAGCCACTGCCCCCCTGCATTTAGTTGCGTAACGTTGATTATTCCTTCGCTCATTCACCCTTCACCCTTCTCCTCATGAACCCTTTCGACAACGCGGTTGCCCTTATCACTGGCGCGGCATCGGGTATTGGCCGCTCGCTGGTTATCCAGGCCGTAAACAAAGGGGCCTACGTCATTGCCACCGACCGGAATGAAAAAGGCCTGGCCGATACCGCTGGCCTTACCAAAGCCGACCGCGTAGAAACGCATTCCCTCGATGTGGCCGACCCCGACGCAATTCTGGCCTTCGCCGAAAAAATTATCCCCACGCTGGCCGGGCGACGGTTGCTGCTGGTGAATAACGCGGGCGTAGCCCTGGCCAGTGGCCCCTTTGCCGATACTACCCTCGACGAGTTTGAGTGGCTGCTGAGCATCAACCTCTGGGGAGTAATCAGAATGACCAAAGCGTTTTTGCCGTACTTGCTGGAACACAAGGGCCATATTGTGAACGTGTCGAGTGTGTTTGGTCTGGCTGGGGTAATGAACCAGTCGGCTTATTGCACCGCCAAGTTTGGGGTGCGGGGGTTTACCGAAACCCTGCGCATGGAACTCATGGACACTGGCATTGGCGTAACCACGGTGCATCCCGGCGGTATCGACACGAACATTGCCCGAAACGCCCGCCTGGGTGCCAGCGGCCTGGTTACCGAAGCCATGCGTAAAAAAGGAGCTGTCAGTTTCGAGAAAGCAGCTAAAACTACCGCCCACGAAGCCGCTCGCCAAATCTGGGCCGGGGTCGAAACAGGGAAAGTACGCGTAGTGATCGGTGCTGATGGCCGACTCCTCGACCGCCTTACCCGGCTGTTTCCGTCGGGCTACACCAAAATGATTAAAAAGCAGATCGAAGCCGCCTTCGATCCAGGGGTATCCTGATGGGAACACGGATTGAGCGGGCACAACAGATTTAAACAGGTAAAATCAGCTCGAATCCAGTCAATCTGTCCAATCGGTATTTCTACCTTTTTAAAACGATAAGTATATGCCCAATCCCACTACTCCAGTCACCCCCGCCCCGGCAACGGGCCAACTCGTCCGGCTCATCACCCTCCCGACTGCCATTCTGCTGGTTGTTACCAACGTGATCGGCTCCGGGGTGTTCAAAAAAATTGCGCCGATGGCTGCCGACCTCCATACGCCGGGGCTGGTACTGGGCTGTTGGCTGGTGGCTGGGCTGATCTCGCTGGCAGGCACCCTCTCTAACGCCGAAATCGCGGGCATGATGCCCGATTCAGGGGGTGAGTTTGCGTACTTCCGGCGTATTTATGGCAACTTCTTCGCCTACCTCTTCGGCTGGTCGAGTTTTGCCGTCATTCGTACGGCGGCCATTGCCTCGCTGGCGTTTGTGTTTGCCCAATCCCTAAACCGGCTCATTCCGCTGGGTAATTCGCCCGCCGACTGGCAGGCGGTAACAGTGCTGGGTCTGCACCCACTAGCTGATGCGCCCATTAAAGCCCTCGCTATTGGGCTGATTGTGTTTCTGACCTGGTTCAACAGCCGGGGACTAAGCTTTGGCACCAAACTGAGCGATATTCTCACGGTGGGCCTGATTGGGGCCATCCTGATTATTGTGGTGGCCGGATTATTTTTCAGTCATGGCTCGTGGGCTAACGTCACCACCCCTTCGACCACGCTGCCTGCCCCCGTTGGGGCCGACCTGTTCAAAGCGTTTGCGCTGGCGTGCCTGAGTGCCTTCTGGGGCTACGAGGGCTGGGCTAGTCTGGGCTACATTGGGGGCGAAATTCAGAATCCGCAGCGCAACCTGCCCCGCGCCCTCGTGTTTGGTACGCTGGTGGTCATGGCTCTCTACCTCAGCCTGAATTTTGCCTACCTCTACATCATGCCCATCGATGACATCATCAACATCCAACACACGCCGAATAAAATTGCCGCTGTGCTGATTGTCGAGCAGTTTGCCGGGGTGGTGGGTGGTTCGCTCATTGCGGCCCTTATTGTCATGGCTACGTTTAACTGTACCAGTGCCTCCCTTATGACTGCCGCCCGAATTACCTACGCCCTGGCCGACAAAGGGTTGTTTTTTCGGCCCGTTGCCCGCATCAATCCCCGCACCGAAACCCCCAACGTGTCGCTATGGGTACAGGGGGTCTGGACCTCCGTACTGGTGCTGTCCGGCACCTTCGACCAACTAACGGACATGCTCATCTTTGCGTCGTTTTTGTTTTACGGAGCCACTACCCTGGCGGTATTTGTGATGCGCTACCGCGAACCCGAAGCCCACCGGCCTTACCGGGTTTGGGGGTATCCGGTGGTGCCAGCACTGTTTTTAGTATTCTGCACGGGCCTGATTGTCAATACCATTATTAACAAACCGGGTGAGGCCTTCACGGGCATTGCGCTCATGGCACTGGGGGTTCCGCTGTATGCTTATTTCAGGCAGAAAGCCAAAATGCGGTAATGCCCCAATATTTTCCCTAACTTTCCGACTCTATTTTCTGAATCAACCTCAACGAGGCACTATCCCCAATTATGGCCAAGCGCACCCCAACCCCTGCTACCGACCAGCCCCAAAAGGCAACCCGAAAGCCCAAAACGGCGGCTCCCGACATGGCCGTTTCTCCCCCCTCCTCTGAAGTAGCTCCCGTTTATACCGCCGGTGCCGGTCAGTCGTGGCATTATTCGCGCTTCTCCGATTTCGATGTGTCCTTGTTTCGGGGTGGGAAACACCAGCGGCTGTACGACAAGTTTGGCTCACACGTGGTTGAGCATAACGGGGTTACCGGCACTTATTTTGCCGTATGGGCACCCTCGGCCCGCTATGTAGCTGTTATTGGCGGCTTCAATGGCTGGAATAAAGGCAGCCACCCCCTCAATGTTCGCTGGGACTCGTCGGGAATCTGGGAGGTGTTTGTGCCGCACGTTGGCCGGGGCGAGGTCTATAAATATTTTATTGTGCACGAAGGTGGGCGCGAACTGGAAAAGGGCGACCCGTATGCCCTGCGCTGGGAGGTGCCACCCAAAACGGCCTCGGTGGTTTGGGATACCTGGCACGAGTGGCAGGATGCCGACTGGATGAGCAGCCGCGCCGGGAAAAATAGCCTCGATAACCCCATTTCGGTCTATGAAATCCACCTTGGCTCGTGGCGACGCGACCCCGGCGACCCAACCCGCGAACTGAGCTACCCTGAAATTGCCGATGCCCTGGTGCCGTATGTACAGGAGTTGGGCTTTACGCACGTAGAGTTCATGCCCATTATGCAGTATCCATACGCGCCCTCGTGGGGGTATCAGATTACGGGTTATTATGCCGCCAGCAGCCGGTTTGGCACCCCCCAGGAGTTTATGCAACTCATTGAGCGGCTACACCAGGCTGGTATTGGCGTGTATCTCGATTGGGTACCAAGCCATTTTCCGGGCGATGCACACGGCCTCTATGAGTTCGATGGGACACACCTCTACGAACACCCCGACCCTCGCCTGGGCTACCACCCCGACTGGAAGAGCTATATTTTTAACTATACCCGCCCCGAAGTACGCTCCTTTCTGCTCTCTAACGCCCTGTTCTGGCTCGACCGGTTCCATGCCGATGGCCTGCGGGTCGATGCCGTAGCGTCGATGCTGTACCTCGACTATTCGCGCAATGCGGGCGAGTGGGTGCCCAACATCTTCGGCGGGCGCGAGAATCTGGAGACCATCTCGCTGTTTAAAGAACTGAACGAAGCTGTTTACCAGAACTACCCCGATGTGCAGACCATCGCCGAAGAGTCGACGGCGTTTCCGGGCGTATCGCGGCCCGTTTATACGGGTGGGCTGGGCTTTGGCATGAAGTGGATGATGGGCTGGATGAACGACACCCTGAAGTATTTCGGGCGCGACCCCTTCCACCGGCAGTACCATCAGGACAACCTGACCTTCAGCACGGTATATGCCTATACCGAAAACTTCATGTTGCCCCTGTCACACGATGAAGTGGTGTACGGGAAGCGCTCGCTGGTGGAGAAAATGCCCGGCGATGAGTGGCAGCGGTTTGCCAACCTGCGGCTGTTGTTCAGCTATATGTTTACCCACTCTGGCACCAAACTGCTGTTTATGGGGGGCGAGTTTGGGCAAACATCGGAGTGGAAATTCGATGCCAGCCTCGATTGGCACCTGCTGGAATTTGTCCCCCATAAAGGAATGAAAGCCTGCGTGAGTGCTTTAAACCAGCTTTATCGGCATGAACCCGCCCTGCACGAGCGCAACTTCGATGCCAGTGGCTTCGAGTGGCTCGACACCACCGACCAGGCTAATAGCATTGTGTGCTACGCCCGGCACGGCAATAACCCGCCCGATAGCGTAATTATTGTGCTGAACATGACCCCCGTGCCGCGCAGTCAGTACCGGGTAGGCATACCCACGCCCGGCACCTGGACCGAGATTTTCAATAGCGACCGGACTGAATACTATGGCAGTGGTGTAAGCAATCCGGGTTTACTCGCTACGGAGGCTACCCATTGGCATGGCCGCGCCCAGTCTTTAGCCCTAAACATCCCGCCCCTGGGGGCCATTGTACTGAAACACAGTTAATTTGTAGGGTAAGGTGTAAGGGATACAGGTTTGTGGCCTACTGACGCGTCGGTAAGCCACAAACCACAGCCTGTTGCGGTTAATAAAAATAACCGGATAGCTGTTGCAATTCATCTGTAGGCAGGTAGCTTTGTTTCTGTTTGTAGCCTCCAGATGCCCCATGAAAAAAGTTCTCCTCTCACTCGTTACGCTGTTATCAATCCTGTCAACACAGGCACAGTCGCTTCGCAGAAACCCAATTAATGCAGGGGTCGATGTCGGGATGGCGTTTACCAAAAACTACCTGGCTCCGTCGATAAGCTATTATCAGTTACTGCGTGTTGACCGGCACCATATTTTCTCTCTGGGCTGGACACTCCGCGCCGGGTCATATTATGCCAATGCCATTAGCTACACCACCGCACCCGCCCGCCTGACCCGCGAAACCCTGGCCTCCCCAAATACAGACACTTTTTCGTTTAATTATGCCACCGGAACCATGCTGAACGTAGGGATTCGGGCGCAGATTCGGCTCGGCATTCTGGATGTGGGGGGCAGTGTCGACCTGCTCGGTATTGCTTTTGGCCGGGGGCGAATCGGCACTTACGGGTCATCGACGGGGAAATTTGTGCTGGGGCAAACCAAAGCCGGGACCGACTCGCTGGTTAGTTTCCAGGGGATTTATACCCAGCAGCGGGCCGAACCATCTCGCCTAAACGGTAGATTTGGGGGCGATAATGACCGGGGCAGTTTAGCTACTGAAGTCTATGCCCGTATCCACCTCAACCAGCGCGTTGGAATCAAAGCCGCCTACCAATGGCTCACTACCGAAATGACCGCCACCACCACCAACGTCGTTGCCGATAACGACCGTTTCCGTAACCGCACCGGCGGCATTCCCTACGTAGCCGTCACGTTCTTTTTGTTTGACTAAGTCACTGGTTCACTCTACCGCTTTTGCGTCGAAATAGGTGGCAAAAATAGCTGCCCCAACTTCGTTGACGCGGGTTTGGAAATGGTCGAGGTATTGGTGAAGACCGGCATTGAAGATGTCGGTGGTTTCGGTGAATTCGAGGTCGGTGCGGAGTTTACTGATGGCCCGTTCAGCGGCATTGCTAAAGCTATGCGTGCTGGGGTTGCCCGAAATTTCGTACAGGGATAACTCAGCCTGACGAATGCAGTGGGCCACCGCCCGTGGAAAGAGTTTATCCAGAATCAAAAACTCCACAATATGGCTGGGAGCCAGCATCCGGTACTGCTGCCGAAACATATTATAGGCACTTACTGATTTCAGCACGGCGGTCCAGATCATTAAATCCAGCGTAGTACCCACGCCGTCGGTATCGGGCAGCAGGGTAAAGTACTTCACATCCAGAAACCGCGACGTTTTATCGGCCCGCTCCAGAAACCGGCCCAATCGGGCAAAATGCCACGCTTCATTGCGGGTAATGGTGGCATCGATAATACCGTAGAACAACTGGGTACCATTCCGAATCTGGTTAAAAAACTCCTGCGTCTGGCCTTCGCTCCAGTTGCTGTAATTAGCGGTATCGCGTACGGTCAGGTAAAAGCCATTGAGGTGTTCCCACATTTCTTTCGAGATGGTTTCGCGCACGGTGCGGGCGTTCTCGCGGGCATTGCTCAGGCTTGAAAAAATGGAGTTAGGGTTCCGCTTATCGAACGTTAGATACGCAATTACATTCTCGCGGGTAGGTTTGTCGTAGTGTTTATAAAAACCGAAATTATCAGCGGTGGCAATCAGTAGCGGCTCCCACTGCTGATCTACGCTGGGCGGCAAATCGAGGGCGAGGTTAAAGTTCACGCTCATAAACCGGGC
>JBBQUC010000021.1:0-18189 GCA_038212815.1 Cytophagales bacterium | reverse complement strand
TGGCCAATCTCGATGTTGTCGGTGCCATCCACATTCTGATACCCAGCGCGGGTGCCGATAAAGGTGTTGTTCTGGCCAACGGTGGTGCCGTAGCCTGCTTTGTGGCCCACAAAGGTGTTGCCCGATGCGGTGGTATTGGCGTAGCCCACCTGGTAGCCCACAAACGTATTCTGCACCGCAGAGGTGCTGGCAATGCCCGATTTGGAACCCACGAATGTGTTGCCTGATGCGGTGTTGGCAAACCCCGCCGAATCGCCAACCATCACGTTGAAACTCCCAACCACATTGCCCCGACTGGCCCCTGATCCCAGAGCTACATTCCCCGAACCTGTGGTATTGTTTCCCCCCGCAGATCGGCCAATAGCCGTATTCTGTTGGCCCGTCGTATTGGCAGAACCCGTAAAAAGCCCCATAAACGCATTGAAGGAGCCGGTAGTATTGGAGGAACCCGCATAAGGTCCCATAAACGCATTATCAGCACCCGTCGTATTAGCATACCCGGCCTGATTCCCTATAAACGCATTGGAAAAACCCGTCGTGTTGGCATACCCGGCCCGATACCCCACAAACGCATTATTAGCACCCGTCGTATTGGCATACCCCGCCTGATTCCCCATAAACGCATTGTTAGAGCCTATTGAGGTGAGGTAGCCTGCTTTAGACCCCACAAATGTATTGCCCGATGCGGTGTTGGCAATGCCCGCCGAATCGCCAACCATCACGTTGAAACTCCCCGATACATTGGCATAACTGGCCGCTGAACCCAGAGCCACATTGCCCGATCCTGTTTCATTGTAATAGCCCGCTCGTCGGCCAATGGCTGTGTTTTGCTGGCCTGTCATGTTGTAATATCCTGCTTCATTACCTATAAACGAATTGAAATTGCCCGTTATATTATGATACCCGGCCTGATACCCCATAAACGCATTGGAAGAACCCTCCGTATTGAACTGGCCGACATAAGTTCCCATAAACGTATTCAAAGAACCCGTTGTGTTGGATTGCCCGGCAGCATAGCCTATAAACGCATTCCTATACCCAGTCGTGTTGGCATAACCAGCTTGATACCCCATGAAGGCATTGTAATACCCCCCCGTGTTCTTAAAACCGGATTTAGACCCCACAAATGTATTGCCCGATTGGGTGTTGTTAAAGCCTGTCGAATCGCCAACCATCACATTAAAACTTCCGCTGACATTGGTGTAGCTGGCCGCTGAACCCAGGGATACATTCCCCGAACCTGTTAAGTTACGAAACCCGCTAAAAGTACCCACCTCTGTATTTTGCTGGCCCGTCGTGTTGGCATAACCAGCTTGATACCCCATAAATGCATTGGAAGAACCCGTCGTGTTGGCATAACCAGCATTATACCCCATAAACGCATTGTAATTGCCTGTCATATTGGTATAGCCGGCAGCAGACCCCATAAACGCATTGCTGCCACCCGTCGTGTTGGCATACCCGGCACCCTGCCCCACAAACGCATTGTACGAACCCGCCGTGTTGGCATAACCAGCTTGATACCCCATAAACGCATTGTTAGCACCCGCCATGTTTTTATACCCGGCAGCATACCCCATAAACGCATTGTTAGCACCCGCCGTGTTTTTATACCCGGCCAGATACCCCACAAATGCATTATTAGTGCCAAATGAATTAGAAAAACCGGATTTAGACCCTACAAATGTATTGCCCGATGCGGTGTTGGCAAGGCCCGCCGAATCGCCAACCATCACGTTGAAACTCCCCGATACATTGCTGTAACTGGCCGCTGATCCCAGGGACACATTCCCCCATCCGGTTTGGTTACGAAACCCGCTAAAAGTACCCACCCCCGTATTTTGCTGACCCGTCGTGTTCAAAAAACCGGCAGAATACCCCATAAACGCATTGGAAGCACCCGTCATGTTGTCATGCCCGGCATAAACCCCAATAAACGCATTGTTAGCACCCGTCGTATTGGAATACCCGGCAGCAGACCCTATGAACGCGTTGTAACCACCTGTCATGGTGTTGTTGCCCGCTTGATACCCCACTAAGGTATTCTGCGTACCCGGGTTGACAAAGAGGGGGGAGTTAGCCACGTAGTTGGTCTGAGCCAGCAGGGGCAGGCGGATGAGTAGGCACAGCAACAGGCCCGACAGTAAGGCGATGCGCAGAGAAGCGGAAAGGTGTATCATGGTGATAGCTGATTAGTTAGCAGGGACAAATCTGCTTATTTTCAGGAGCTAATCCAAGCCTAATCCCCTTGATTATCACAGAAGTTACTCAATGGCAGGGCATGACAATAATACCGACTCTCTAAACCAGTATAACACAGCACGCACAAGCTATTTCCGATAGGCTAACCGCCGTTTAATTTGCTGGGTTAATACGTCAATCTTTTGATTCTGCCTATCAATCTGTTGCTTCTGCTCAATGAGATACAAGGTCAACTCCTCTACTTTCTCCAACAATTTGGCGTTTAAGGCAGCTGCATCCATACCCTGACTCACCATCTC
This sequence comes from Cytophagales bacterium, assembly GCA_038212815.1. Taxonomy (GTDB): domain Bacteria; phylum Bacteroidota; class Bacteroidia; order Cytophagales; family Spirosomataceae; genus JBBQUC01. The sequence goes on along the minus strand of JBBQUC010000021.1, from coordinate 15,688 downwards.
CTGAGCCGAGGGAACCCCCGGCAAATGCTGGTTCACCGCTACATACTGAGCCACCTCTGTCAATGGACGCAGGGCATAGCCAGGGGCAAATACTTTATCACTCCACTCACTCACACTCCCCACCTGAACCCGGTAACGGCTCAAGACTACCTCACCCCGATTGTCCACACTCAGAAAACGGTCACCACTATACGCACTAGGACTGCTTTGGGTTAGCTGGCTCAGCCGCAGCCCACTCGCGTCGGCTTCATCAGCTACTACTTCCAGCTTACTAGCCGGGGCCGAGGTGCCAATGCCTACATTCGCCCCATGCCCCAGTATCAGCGCGTTGCTCACCGACACCACTGCCCCCGCGCCGATGGCACTGGCATTGTGCAGGCTGGCATATTGGGCATCGGCCCCGCTGCCCAGAAACAGATTCCTGGAACCAACCGCATTGCTCGACCCCGCGTTGTGACCAATCTCCACATTGTCGGTGCCATCGGTGTTGTTGTAGCCCGACCGGGTGCCATAAAAGGTATTGTTCTGGCCAGTGGTAGTCTGGAAGCCCGACTTGTGACCCACAAACGTGTTGCCCGATGCCGTGCTGCTCTGGCCTACCTGGTTGCCCACAAACGTATTTTGCTCGCCGGTCTGGTTGGCGGCTCCCGCCGATTTACCCACAAACACATTGCCCGTTGCTGCATTGAGATTCCCTGCCAGGTAGCCAAGCAGCACATTCTCGGAACCGCCGGGGCTGTTGCCGCCCGCACCACTCCCAAGAATAAGGTTGTAATTACCCTCATTGTGCAGACCAGCCGCATTGCCTAAAAATGTGTTATTGGTGCCGGTAGTGCTGTTTTGCCCCGCCTGACTACCAATATATGTATTGCCGCTGGTTGCCGTAGTGGACGCACCGGCATTGAATCCAATATAGGTATTGGCCGCACCAGAGCCGTTAGTACTCCCGGCAAACGGCCCCAGAAATGTATTGTAAAAGCCAGTCGTAGTCTTGTTCCCCGCCAGGCTACCCACAAATACGTTGGCATACCCCGTGGTAGCGGCATACCCCGCCTGATCGCCCACAAAGGTGTTATGAACGGCACTTAGCGAACTATACCCCGTTTGAAACCCCACAAACGTATTGTGCAAACCGGTCGTGTTGCTGTAGCCGGATTTACTACCCACAAACACATTCCCCGATACAGTATTGTTGTACCCCGCCGAATCGCCAACGGCAATGATGTTATGCCCGGTTTGATTACTGTACCCCGCCTGTACTCCCAGAACCACATTGGAGTAACCACTCGTATTAGTTAAGCCTGCACGCGAGCCGATAAAGGTATTAGAAGCACCTGTCCCATTATTGAAACCGGCATAACCACCCGTGAAAACATTATCGGAGCCAGTGGTATTATTAACACCTACCGAGGTGCCTGTAAAAACATTGTTGGCACCCGTTTGATTAAACTCACCCGTCAGATACCCAACAAAAATATTATCGTGGCCGGTACTATTGGTGTAACCTGCTCCGTACCCGAAAAAGACATTATTAAACCCTCCCGTGTTGCTAAAGCCCGCATTAGCCCCTATAAAGTTGTTATTATAGCCAGTAGAGGTGTTGTGTCCTGTTTGATAACCAACAAAAACATTAAAGGGCTTCGTCATGCTGGTATTCCCCGCCCCAATCCCAATCAGGGTATTCTGGTTGCCTGGTGTGGCAGATGTAGGAGTGGCAATAACCAGATTCGTTTGCGCCTGAGACGTATGCCACAACAGCCCCACAAGAAGAAGTAAAATAAGATGTTTCATAGTACTAGCTGATTTTAGGATAACTGCTCTTACCGGCGTTTTAGCCGGGCCGTAAGCCGGTTGATTTGCTCTTGATGGCTGCGTTCCAGTAGCTGTATTTTCTGCTCAGTAGCCCGTTGTTTCTGCTCCGACTTAATGAGGTACAGCGTCAGTTCTTCTACCTTCTCCAGCAGTTTAGCGTTTAACTGAGCTGCATCTATGCCCGTAGCCACCATCTCCAGAGCCGAGGGCACACCCGGCAGATGCTGGTGCTGCTGCACGTAAGCCGCGACTTCGGCTATTGGTCGTAAAATGTAGCTTTTGGCAAACACTTTATCGCTCCACTCATTGGCACTACCCACCTGCACCCGGTAGCGAGCCAGCACCACCTCACCCCGACTGTTAACACTCAGAAAACGGTCTGTGCTATACGTACTAGGGCTGCTGGCCGTGAGTTGCGAGAGCCGCAGCCCACTCACATCGGCTTCATCAGCCACCACTTCCAACTTACTGGTCGGGGCCGAGGTGCCAATGCCCACATTCGCTCCACTTCCCAGAATCAACGCGTTGCTGGCCGCTACCACTGCCCCCGCCCCTACCGCACTAGCATTGTGCAGCACGGGCGCATTGGCCGCCAGCAACACCCCAGCCTGAGACCCTAAAAACGTGTTCCCACTCCCCCGGTCATGCTCCCCCGTGTTGTAGCCCAGATACACATTATCGTCCGAATCCACTGCCGATGGCCCGGCTTTGTTGCCCACGATGGTGTTGTGCGATCCTGTGGCAATGGTGCGCCCCGCATTGACTCCCACAAAGGTATTGCCCACCCCGGTGGTGTTGCTGTAACCCGCCCGATAGCCCACAAAGGTGCTGGAGTCGGCCAGGGCATTGAAACCAGCCTGGTAGCCCAGAAACGTGCCTTTTTGTCCCGTTTGGTTACCATACCCTGCCTTGCTGCCCAAAAATACATTGTTGGATACCGTATTAAAATACCCTGCTGAATCGCCAACGGCAACGATGTTATGGCCGGTTTGATTGGTGAAACCCGCTCGCCTGCCCAGCACTACATTGGAGTAACCGGTGGTATTATTGCCAGCCACACTAACCCCCAGAAACGTATTCGACCCACCCGTTGTATTAGCATAGCCTGCCGAAAGCCCCACAAAGGCGTTGGCAGAACCCGTTGTGTTGGCGTATCCTGCAAAATTGCCAATAAATGAGTTATAGGTACCCGTCGTATTGGCGTTTCCTGCACCGTACCCCACGAAGGCATTGGCAAAACCAGTTGTATTGGCAAAGCCCGCAAAATTACCCAGAAACTCATTTTGTACACCTGTGGTGTTGACAAAGCCTGCACTTAGTCCTATAAACACATTATCGCTCCCCGTGGTAGTATTGTACCCAGCCCCAGAGCCAACAAATGTATTCTGAATCGCCGTTGTACTGAAAAAGCCTGAATTGGCTCCTAAAAAAGTATTGCTAGCCCCGGCAGTATTGCTAGCCCCAGCCCCGGAGCCAACAAATGAATTGTTATACCCTACTGTGTTGTTGTAACCCGTCTGCGTTCCTAAAAACGTATTAAAAGACCCCGACTGGTTAGCATACCCCGCCTTGCTGCCTATAAATACATTGCCCGATGCCGTGTTATTATACCCCGCCGAGTCGCCAATCATAACGGTATTATGCCCGGTTTGGTTAGTGTAACCCGCCCGCACACCGAGCACCACGTTCGAGTAGCCACTGGTATTGCTTACCCCCGACTGATACCCCAAAAACGCATTCGAGGAACCCGTTGTGTTGTAGAAGCCCGCCGAATGACCCATGAATGTGTTCTGTAGCCCTGTGGTAGTATAAAACCCCGCCGAATGACCCACAAAAGCGTTGTTAAACCCGGTGGTGTTGTAGCGGCCCGCATTCAGGCCCAGAAAGGTGTTGGCATTCCCCGTGGTGTTGGCATAGCCTGTAGCATAGCCCAGAAACACATTGTCGGTCCCCGTTGTATTGCTATAGCCGGAGTAACCACCCACAAACGTGTTTTGTATGGCGGTGGTACTGGAAAAGCCCGAATTGACCCCCAAAAAGGTGTTATATACACCCGTTGTGTTGGCCTGACCCGCATAGCCGCCCACAAACGTATTCTGGCTGGCGGTGTTTTTCAGGCCCGCATTCACCCCAAAAAAGGCATTATCGCTGCCGGTGGTGGTAGCCCGGCCCGCGCTCGTGCCAAAAAACGAATTGGTCTGTCCACTGCTGAGGGTGTTGCCTGCATAATGACCCATAACGGCATTATAAAAACCCGTCAGTGTAGTATTGCCCGCGTTGATGCCCACCAATACGTTACCCCCACCCGGCGTGGCCGACATAGGCGCGGTTGCCACGTAGTTATTCTGCCCCTGCACCGCGAGGGGAAACACAAAACTAATGCAGACGAGATACTGAGTGATTTTCATGGCGGAAAGAAGATAAGTGGAGTGAAACATGTCAATGGTTTGGTGAGCCAAACTAAACCTTACCATTGGTCACTTACACTACCGGGCGATGAGCATAGACATGAATCACATCTGTTTTATAGCGTTTGGGCGGTTTCATAAGGGAAATGGATTTATACGGCCTGACCCGTTGAGTTAAGCTGCGCTTTTGGTATGTTGCCTTTGGTATGTAATCCATAGGCTGGCAAAAATGCCACTTAACAAAGCCAGCACCACGGCCACCGGTTTGTTATCCTGCCACAGCCAGCTAACCGAGTTGTTGGTACTGGTAAAGGAAAGAGCCAGCAATCCACAGAGGATGGTGGCAGACATAAATAGATTTCGCTTTTTCATGATTGTTGTTTGGAAAGAACTTCTACAAACCTACTGGCAACTAGCAAGGCAATCCAGCCCAAACCAACAACGAGTGTGTTCGGGGCAATAACTGGTGGAAATAGGGCGATTGCAGGTAATTCAGAAACCGGATGTTGGTGGGGTTAGCCGGGTCTTCAATTTTCAGTTGGTTGGTGGTGGGGTCTAACTGTGCCACCGTCACGCCCGTGATAACCGGCGGAGCCGTAAAAAAACGAGTGATTAAGCATTACTTAATCAGTTTCCAGGGGCTTCATTGCCCCGTGACTACCAGCAGGCGCACTCAGTTCGAGGTGATCGCCCACCTGCACCACATCAAGCAGCCGATTACTGAATAGCTCGTTCGGGCCAACAGCCTTACCGGGTGCGCGGCTCACCAAAATCTGGTAGTATTGGCCGTTGGGCGGGTGCAAAAGCCGATACTGCCGGGGTTGAAACAAATTCAGTTCAGGCAGAAATTGCTGAACGCTAAGGTATTGGCCGGGTTCATGGCTTGCCACGGCTCCCCCATCTGCCGGGTACAGATCGAAGGAGATGCTTTCAGCGGATACCGTCGTTTTGGCTCTGACCATAAACGGCCGCCAACCTGTCCAGCCGCCCGGCGTGTTGGCCCGGTTGGCGTACATATCCGCTTCGACACCCATCATCAGCCTGGCTAATTGCGTATAGGCCGCCGTCCAGGCATCGAGCAGGGCGGGAGTAGCCGCATCGCCCAGCACTTCGCCAATGGACGCGATCAGGTGGTTGCCGATAATCGTGTAGTGTTCCGGGCGAATGTCCAAACTGGTGTGTTTGTGACCGATGCGGGTCACGGCGGACAGCAGCACCGAGGGGTCATCAATGTTCTCGGCGTATGCGAGGACGGCCATCGCTAAGGCCGCCGGTTGCCGTCCATTCTGCTGATTCCCCTGATTGAACACGTTTTTCAGTTCGGGATTACCGGCAAAAACACGCTGGTAGAAATGGGAGGTCAGCGCGAGGCCACTACTTTTCAACACAGGCACAGTGGCGGTAATGAGTTGTTTTTGGTCAGAAGTCATGATTCGATTGATTGAATTAGTGTGTAGGGGAACGAATTAGTGAGTTTTGGTCAGGCGGTGCTGGCCTATTGGCAGTTATCAAGCAAGTGGCTGGCTAACCGATGGCATCGAGTGAACATCGTCTGGCAGTATGGCGATGCTTTCCCGCTGTCGGGCCAGTGTGGACTTTATCACCCGCCAGAGAATACGGGGGTGAAACAGCGTGGCCGGAGGTTCAATTAGGCTCATCACCCTTAGAAAAGCCGCGCAAACCACCTCATCATGTAGTGTAGCGCGCTGTACGCGAGTGATGTAGGCATTGAGCAGTCCGGTACCGGCTGGCCGGATGCCTACTGTTTGCGGGTACCGAAGGTCTTCGCCCACAGCCAGTTGCCAAGGGGTATCGACAACGGTAGCGGCTCGTTTGAAAAAACGACTGGCCAATTGCTGGTCCGACGCGCCTTCGGTCAGTACATCATCCAAAGCGGCCGCCTGCATCGTGGCCGATGTCATTCCCTGACCATAGGTAGGATTGAAATTAGAAAACGCATCGCCCAGCACCAGATACCCCAGTGGGAAACGGTCCATCTTTTCGTAGTGTCGACGGAGGCTCGACGAAAAATTATAGAGAACGGGGTCGGAAAGAGGCTCGCTTCTACGGATAATGTCGTAGAGATCGGGCATGGGCAGTTGGCGCACAAACGCATCGAAGTCGTCGGGATTGGTCAACTTTATGTCGCTGTGCCAGCCGCCAACTGATATAATCCAACGGTCACCCTCGGCTGGAACAAGTACGCCAAAGTGTTTCTCCTGTGGGGCTTCCGGAGTATATAGAAACCAGTTTTTGCCGCGTGGGTCGTTCGGGTCGCGTTTGTAGGTGCGCGTTGCGTAGGTCACTTTCACTTTCACTTCGGTGGCATGGACAGGGGGGTAGCCTAATGCGCTGATCCACTGCGAACTGCGCGAACCCCGCCCCGTTGCATCGACAATCAGATCGGCCTGCATCAACCTGGCTTGCAGGCCCCCTTTTAGCTGTATGTTGATCCCCGTTACCCGTTGCTGATCGGCCGTGGCGGTCAGACCTTTTACGGCGCAGTTATCCATCAAGGTAATCGTTGGCAGGGCCAGCACCCGCTCCCGAACCAGGTGTTCGAGCAGAGGGCGGCTCATGGTAACGGCGGGCAGATTCATCAGGAAACTCTTCCGGTAACCGCCGTGGGTGTACCAGGTCATTTTATCGGCAAAATCAATCACATTGGCTCCTGCTTCTGTCAGGGCTTGTTTCAGGTCCGGGAAGTAGGCCATCATTTGTTGAAAGCCACCCGGAAGCAAGGCGTGCAAGTGGCGGGTTTGGGGTTGCCCCTGCCGCGACTCAGGCTGACGGTTCACCACGTCGCGTTCGATAAGGGTTACCCGGTCAAAATGGGTGCTTAGGGCGCGGGCGGTCATCAGGCCACCGAGGCTGGCACCCATCACAATGGCGTGGGTACGTTGATTGGCTGTGGGTGTTTTCATGAAGATTGGGGTTGACTACGGGTGCTTTACAACGTGCTGTTGACAGGACTGGCTATGCCTGACAAGGCGGTCGATTTTGTGGTTTTGCGCGTCGATTTGCCGCTGATAATCCTGCTTCTGGTCTATCATCTGGCTCTTTTGGGCAATCAGATAGAGCGTGAGTTCTTCGATTTTCTCCAGCAGTTTAGCGTTCAACAGGGCCGCGTCCATACCCTGACTCGCCATCTCCTGAGCCGAGGGAACACCCGGCAAATGCTGATTGGCAGTTATGTAGCGAGCTACCTCGTCTAAGGGACGCAGCCGGTAGGTTGGGGCAAAGACGGTATCGCTCCACTCGTTGGCTTGTGCCACCTGCACCCGATACCGGCTCAATACCACCCGACCCTCAGCATCCACGCTCAGAAAACGATCCGTGCTGGTCACAGTGGGTGATGTACTGTTCAAGTTAGCCAGCCGCAGTCCGCTTTGGCCTGCTACTCCGGCAGTCAACACGACATACTCCTGATCATCGGCTTGCAAATCAACCCGTTGAGCGAACTTCAATCGGCCCTGATTGCGGATATTGATGGTGCCACGTACATCGAGCGGGTAAGCCGGGGCGGTGATACCAATGCCCACTTTGGTGTTGAGGGTGGTATCGCCCAGCACAATGGCATTGCTAATGGCCACCAGAGCATTGGCTCCGATAGCAGCTGCGTTAGTCAGGTTAGTTTTACCCGGCATGGCATCGGCTGCTGTGCCTAAAAACGTGTTATCCGACCCTGTTATATTATTGTAACCAGCTTTGGAACCTACCGACAGGTTACGGGATGCTGTCGTTTTCAGCCCGGCAGAATCGCCCAGCATCACGTTATTATGGCCCATCTGGTTATAAAAGCCTGAATTTACGCCGAGGGCCACATTGGCGTAGCCGGCCATATTGTAATCGCCCGCACCAGCCCCTATGAACGTATTGTTATTACCCGTTGTGTTGTTAAAGCCCGCAGCATACCCCAGAAAGGCATTATAATTACTTGTCTGGTTGGAATAGCCAGCATAAGTACCCGAAAAGGTATTTTTAGTTCCCGTTGTGTTCGAGTAGCCTGACTGAAACCCTGTAAACACGTTCTCAAAGCCCTCCGTATTACTATTGCCTGCCTTGATTCCTACAAAAGAGTTGGAATAGCCCCCTACATTCTTATATCCCGCAGAAACCCCCAGGAACACATTACTATACCCTGTTTGATTGAAATAGCCGGCATTGTACCCCATAAAGGCGTTGTTGGCCCCCGTCGTATTCGTAAAACCGGCTTGGGTACCCACAAACGAGTTATAATTACCTGTCGTGTTGAATCGGCCAGCCTGTGAACCCACAAAGGAATTGTTATTGCCCACCGTAATCTCATGTCCCGACTCCCAGCCTAACAGCGTATTTTGTGAGCCGCCCTCAAGCATATAGCCTGCATCCATGCCGACGATTACATTGTGATAACCGATCAGCCCGACTCGGGTAATAAATCCGAAATTCATCCCGCCTGCCCCATCACCGATAAACACATTCTTCACGCCAGGCTCATTTGCACCCAACGTAGAGACAATGTTCCGCTGAGCCTGTGCCGACAAAGCCAATAGACTGACGATCAATACCAAGAGAGCGTTTTTCATAAGACAAATCAGGAATACTATTTCCGTTACCGCACCACTACCCGTACTATACTCTGCTGCAAATCCGCCGTTAACCGACTGATATACAGCCCCGGCGCCAGTTGGCTCGTGGCAAAAGCCACTTCGTGCCGACCCGCTGCCTGTGTCTCATTATCGACGAGTACCGCCACTCGGCGACCCAGTATATCGAATACTTCCAGACTCACCGAGGCTTCCGCAGGCAGGCTATAGTGAAGCATAGTAGCCTCACTCGCCGGGTTGGGCGAGGCCCGTAACGCCAATGGCTGATCCACGTCAGGGGCGGCTTTGCGCCCACCGACCGTGCTAATCAACAACACCCCACCCGCATCAGCCACCAACTGGCTGCCGGGGGTGATGGTTACCGTAGCCGTAGCCCCGCTGATGACGGTAGCCACGTCGTATCCCGCACTTGGCACCAGACCCGTCACCAACTGGGTGGTGACGGATGAAGGGATAGTATAGGTAGTCATAGCGAACAGCATCTTCCATACGTTGGGAAACAACACGGCGGTATTGCGTACCACCGCCCCCTCGAAGGCATTGCCCGCCGAGCTTTGCACCAGCACTGTGGCATCGGCACTGGTGTTACCATCGGCTCCCTGCAACACGTTTAGAAACCGGATGTTGGTGGGGTTGGCCGGGTCTTCAATTTTCAGTTGGTTGGTGGTGGGGTCTAACTGCGCCACCGAATTAAAGGTTTCTGATACCGAAGCCGTCAGCACGGCGGTAGCGGGCAGCAAATTTGAGAGAAATACATTCTGGCCACCGGGGGTGTTCACTACCATGTTTTTGCCGACGATGACCGGCGGAGCCGTGAACTGCAAAAAGAAACGCTTGAACCGGTTAGGAGTCAGGCTGGTGGCGCGGTCATAGACCACCACATGATCGGGTTTGAGCCACACAATGGAGCGGCTGGCGTGGGCAATGTCAACCACCTGCGGAGGGCGGTTGTAGAGGGTGGTGGCATCGCCGGTGGCATATACGTAAGTATTCCCCTGGCTGGTAATAGCGGTGGGGTCACCCGCATTCTGGCCATTGGTCCACTGCCCGCCCCGCTGCACAATAGGTGGCTCAAACCAGTTGATGTTGTTAGGCGTGGTGTTCTGTAACCCCAGGGTGTTATGAAACTCCGAGGTGCCCCCCGTGCCATCGTTGCTGTAGCCGGTGCGCTCTTTGGTGAGCCACTCGCCCTTGCGGAAGAGTTCAAATTCGTTCCCATCGCCCGCCTGGTGGCTAATGGCAGTCCAGCCACACTGCCAGTTAAACAGGGTGGCAGTGGCCGACCAGTCGGTGCGGGCGCGGAGTTTGGTGAGAGACGGATCGAAAAAAGAGGTTGGCAAGGCCGGGCGCGGGTCGGCGGGGGTAGAGCCAGCCGGATCGAGCAGCAGAAAATAATAGAGGCTGGCGGTGGCGTAGTTATTGAAGTTGCCCCAGTTACCGGTGACTCGCTTAGCCAGATTCGCGCTGCCGCCCTCGATGGCATTCCGGGCAAACCAGCGGGTCTTGTCTAAGCGGCTCTGGTTGTTGTTCAGCGTCATGTCGATCAGGCCAATTGGCGCGGCAATGTCGAGCAGATAAGGGGTAATCCAGGTACGCAGCTCATCGCCATAAGTAGCTGTCTGATAAATGGGGCCTAAGTAGGCCATGGGTGGAATTACTTTGGCGGTAGGAGCCATGCTATACAAAAAGCTATCCATCATTTTAGTCCAATAGGGGCTGGTGAGGAGTTTAGCCTGTTTGCCAATTATGGTCTCGTCGGCCCATCCCGCCGTTTTCAGGGCCAGCATCTGCTGCGCCACCCAGCCAATGCTCTGCCCATAGAGCGAGCTTTCAGCCGAAAACCCACCGCTCGCCATACCCAGACCGGCCGTCGGTACGCCATAATCGGCGGCTACCACAGCGGGCGTTTCATACTGGGCGTATTGCTGATAGAGCCAGGCTCCGGTTGCGTTATAGAGGTAACTCCGCAAACTATTGTCCAGAGCCGTATAGTGCAGGCTGGGGTTCAGCGGAGCATCGTCGGCGGCATCCAGAGCCAGCGACAGGAGGGTTACATTCCGGGCGTGGCCGGAGTAATAGTTATTCAAGACAAACCGATTGGTGAGCGCAATGGCCTTGTCGTTGGCCAGGCCAATGGGCGTGGGGTGGTTCCAGGCCGTGAGTTGCTCACTGCTCCAGCGCAAAAACACGGTGCGGATACTGGCTTTGTCGGCAGTGGTCAGAATGGGGTTTCCGTTGGCATCTTTGGCATCGTAAATCCAGTCCACCGTCAGGGGCATGCTTTCGCCATGCATCCGGGAGCGGTCTTTGGTCATAAACAACGGATCACGAAACGGCATACCCGCAGCTACACCGGGCAGGGCGTGGTCGATCACATACATCAGCAGGTTTCTGGCCCGTTGCGCGTGGGTGGGCCGGTTAGCCACTACCGGGTCGATCAACGACCAAAAGGCAAAAAACTCGGCATAAGCCTCCGACACGTAGGCCGGAAAAATACCCGTGCCATCGTCGGGCCAGTTGGCATTGGGTTGCCCACCGGGGTAGAATTTCGTATTATAGATAGCAATCGCCTGATTGAGTCCGCCTTGCAGGGCCACAAACACCGGGTTGGTGGGCTTGGCCCAGTTTTGCAGCCGGGGCAAATCGGCCTGGGTAATCAGCAGCCGGGGGTGGGTGAGTACGGCATTAGGATTGTTCGGCATGGTACTGAACGAATGCACTACGGTAGCAGGGCCGGTAGCCGTGGCTGTAGCGGCCTGCACCGACCAGTAATATGTTGTGTTGTAGGCCAGGTTCTGGGCCACCCGGTTCAGCGTAGCCACGTTGTTGTCCTGAAACACCACGTTAGTCAGAGCCGCATCGGTAGCCAGGGTCACCTTATACACCGTTGCTCCCTTCACCGCCCCCCAGGTAAGGTTGGCACCCAGCACCTGAAAGGCCGACTGGTGCGTGGGGTATTGCAGCACGGGGGCCGCCAGGGCCGTATTGCTGACGGGTGGGATCACTACCGCTGCGCCTACGGTGAAGTACCCATTCAGGGTCCAGGCACTGGCCTGATAGGGGTTGGCCGCATGTTTGGCCTTGATCCGCCAGATATAAATGCCTTTTGCGAGGTTTTTAAGGGCATAGCTGGTGCCTATATACGAGCTATCCCAGGCAATATCGTTGCTGTTGTTTGGGGTACTGACCGAGACTTTGTATTGATCGGCACCGGCCACGGCCTGCCACACCAGGGTTACGTTGGCCGCTATACCTGTGGCGTTGGTGGCGGGGGTGAGCAGCACAGGAGTAGGTAGGGTTTGGGCCTGCGCAACGAGCAGCGTACTGAATAGCGCATGTAGTGTGAGGAGTAATCGTGCGTTCATGGTGGTTTATTTATAGTACCCTCCCTAGGAAAAGGATCGCTACAAACAAACCTGATTAATCCTGGTTTCCAACCCGGGAGTTAATAACTGGTAGCAAATAAGCCATATCAGGTAGCATTTGCCCAATAACCAAAAAGTCCGCCATCAACCGACAGCGGACTTTTTGGCCTGGATTTTATCGCTACCTACCTGATTTTCCGAATTACAAAGGGTAAGCACTTGGCAGGTGGGCAGGCACAGGTGGTGGGCAACAAGGTCACCACCACATCGCGGTAACACACACTCCCACCGGGCAGTATCACGCTGATCCGCACTGTATAGGCCTGATCAGCTCCCGACGGGTTCGCCAGGTTGCTCACCAACACCCCACTCGCCGGTACAGCCGTCGTTAAACCGCCCGCAATTACCGCCGTGCTGCTGAAAATGCTGCCCACCGCTACCTCATAGGTGTACGTGTTGGGATCTCCCGCACCGTTCGTATAGTTAGTGGCCACAATCGCCCCATCCCGGTTGGGCAACCCGTCTTTGCAGGTGGCCATCGTAGCCGTTGCATGGAAAACAGCTACCGAATCCTCCACAATCAGCACCGGACAGCATGAATTGGATGGACATTTACCCACCACATTCCCGTTGATGACCACAGAGTAGCTACCCGCCTGGGTGGCCGTGTAGGATTGTTGAGTGGCGTTGGCAAGGGCCACCCCATCCCGATACCACTGATAGGCCGACGCTCCCTCGCTGGTGCTGAGCTGGAAGGAGAAGCTACTGCCTTTACAGACATGGTAAGGAACCGACGTGCACACCTTCACCGTGTCAACCCCAGCCAACGTGGCCGTGTTGTAGCGGATACCCGGTACCAACACCTTCGCCATAATCGTCAGCGTGGCCACGCTGTTGGCCGACAGGTTGCTCACACTCCAGCCTTGGGTCACACTGTTGAAGCTACCCACCGTCGCCGAAGTGGAGATGAATTGCAGGCCCGCATCGAGCGTGTCGCCCACCACCACCGGCCCACTGTTGAAGGCCGAGGTGTTGCTCAAGACCACCGTGTAGGTGATGGTCTCGCCCACTTCAGCCTTGCTCTTGTTGACCGCTTTCACCAGTGTGAACGTCGGTGTACCTGCCGTACAACTCACCGGAGCGGTGTAGGTCATACTCGTCATGCCGCAGGCTGTAGCACTGCTCACCACACTCACCGTTTTGACTAACCCATCGGAGTTTAGCCCACTCAGCGTATAACTTACCGGGCCATTGCCACTCAGGGTCACTACTGTGTTGACACTGCCCATCGAAATGGTCAGCGACTGGTTAGTTGGGCCATTGGTGGTCGATACCGTACCCGTCAGGGTATATTGGTTGGTCGCGGTGTTACACACACCCGGCGTGGCTGTTGCTGTTAAGCTACATACCGGAGCATTGCTGATGATGATATTCAGGGAAGATACTGCCGTACACGATTTAGCGTCGATTACCTTAAGAGTGAAACTGGCTGGGCCGACGGCCACCGGAGTTCCCGAAAGTACACCCGTGCTGTTGTTAAGCGAGAGACCCGCTGGCAGACTGCCTCCGCTCACGGTGAAGTTCACCGGAGCCGTGCCACCAGTGGTGGTGATGGTCTGGCTGTAGGCCATACCCACCTGACCATTCCCCAACATACTTGTGGTCACGCTCAGGGAACATACCGTACATGAAGCCGGAGCGGTGTAGGTAGCCGTTTGCGAAAAACAGCCAGAGAAGGAAGACGTTACAAAGTGACTGCTGCCATCGGATAACAAGCCCGTGAAACTAACAGTACCCGTGAAACTGCTTAGGTTGGCACCCACCGCCAGCGTCTGGCTAACACCCGCATCCGTCACCGTCAACAATCCACCGCCATTCGTACCGGAAGCCGTTAGTACCGCTGTCACAGTGGTCGAATACTGGTTGGTGGCTGGATCACAAGGGCCAGCCGTAACCTGGGTCGAGATCAGGCACGGTTGAACCGTACAATCTTTAAAGGGTAATAATACGGTCCGATCCACGAAACAAGCCTCATTAGCACCATAAAAGCGAATTGTATAAAGCTGCCCCGTAGCCGAAGACGGGTTGCTCAGGTTAGCCACCAGCACGCCCTCCGAATAAGGAGTAGCCGCCGAGTAACTGCCCCCAAATGTAACGCCGGTAAACGAATTACCCGGTGAGTAGGACACTTTCAGTGCCCCGATTGCCGTGACTGACAATGTGCCATTGCTAAGCGGTACCCCGTTGCTGTTGCAGGTGACGGCTGAAGCCGAAACTATTGCCGAGATGGCACAGACCGTGCAAGCCATTGGAGCGGAGTAAGTCGTCGTGGCCGTCAGGCTGTTGAGCATCGCTACCACCGTGTGACTGCCCGCATCACTTACCCCACTGGCTGAGAAGCTTACTGAGGGCTGACCCGCCGTTACACTCAACACGGCGATGGTTGCTCCATTGTCGGTAATGGTCAATGTACCCGCTGTTGCATGGGTGAGCGAAACCGTACCCGTCGTGATGTATTGGTTGGTCGTGCTGTTACAGACCGGCATTGACACTACAATTTGTATAACGGGCGGTGCTATTGAGCAACTCATGGGAGCCGTGTAGGTGATACTCGCCATGCCACAAGCACTAGCCGAACTCACCACCGATACCGTTTTCACTAACCCGTCAGAGTTAAGTCCGGCAAGGGTGTAGCTTACCGGGCCATTGTTGGTCAGGGTGACAACCGTATTGACACTCCCCACCGAGATAGTCAGCGACTGGTTGGCCGGAGCATTCGTAGCCGACACGATTCCCGTTATACTATATTGATTCGTTGCCGTATTACAAGCCCCTGGGTTGGCTGTTGCCGTTAGGCTACACACGGGGGCATTGCTGGTGGTGATGGTCAGAGGAGCCACTGCCGAGCAATTCTTGCCATCGCTTACCTTGATGGTGAAACTGGCCGTGCCGCCCGTCGTCGGGGTTCCCGAAATCACACCCGTGCTGGCGTTCAGGCTCAAGCCTGTCGGCAAACTGCCCACCACACTGTAAACCACCGGGGCCGTGCCGCCACTACTGGTCAGTGTCTGGCTGTAAGCCGAGCCTACCTGGCCGTTAGCCAGTGCACTCGTCGTTACACTTAATGAGCAGACCGTGCAACTGGCCGGAGCCATGTAGGTGCTGCTGCTGGTGCCGCAGCCCGATAGACCTGCCGTGACAGGGTGGGTCTGCCCATCGCTGGGCAGACCGGTGAAGATCGCTGTAGCCACGAAACCAGTCAGACCTGCACCTACCGTAATGGTCTGGCTGGCCGAACCCGTCGTAATCACTAACGGGCCACCTGCCCCCGTATTGGTCAGACCAACCACTACCGTTGCGCTGTAGGTATTGGTCAGGGTATTACACACGCCCGCCGTGGCCGTGGCCGTTAGACTACACACTGTACAGGAGGCCGGAGCCACATACGTTATCGAAACCGACCCACAGGCAGACGCACTGCTCACCACACTCACCGTATGCACCAGGCCATCAC
>JBBQUC010000020.1:0-18228 GCA_038212815.1 Cytophagales bacterium | reverse complement strand
TGAGCAGTGGTGCCTGTCAGCGTCTGCCGAACATCCTGATGTCGATTGCCGGGGCAGTAAAGCAACAGTGTACCTGACACAAACCTAGCAGGCAAGCTCAGTTTAACAGCCTCACGTTCAGCAATATAGACAATATATGTGTCAACATTGAGCGAGCGGGCATTGGCCACCTGCTCGATATGTTGCTGATAGGCCACTTCGTCCTGATAATAGTCGTCGCGCACGAGGTCGATGGTTTCGCGGCTCATCCAATAAACCATCGTGCCGATAAACCCGGCAAAAACGATGAAGGTGATACTAATTGCTTTTCCCCAGGACATGATTATTGAGTGAAATAGAAACTCGTCTGCACTTGATCTACGACCTCGTTGCCCGACAGAATATCGAGCGTGAGCGGGGTGTTGGTTTGGTGGAGGGCGGTTTCGGGAAGAAGGATAAAAAACATGGTTTTAGTCAGTTCGCCGGGGCGGATTTGGGTGAGCGGCTGCACAAACCGGAGCCGTGCATTGGCATTACTTAGCCGGAAACGGATGGGCAGGGCGCGGTACGTTTTGTTGATGACCTCCACCGAATACAGGTTGGCAATCTGACCGCCTGCTTCGCGCTGAAACAACTGTCCCGGTGCCCGCAACACCGTTACGTCGAGGGTAGGACGGCTAATGAGCAGGAACCCTAACACCATCAGCAAAACGGCCAACACACCCGTGTAGGCCGTTATTCGGCCCGTAAATCGGAATGGTTTCCGCGTTTCGATGCCCTGCTGCGAGTCCATTCGGATTAGGCCGAGGGGCCGGTCAACTTTCACCATCACCTCGTCACATACATCCATACAAGCCGTGCAGTTGATGCACTCCATCTGCGTCCCGTTCCGAATGTCGATCCCCGTCGGGCAGACCTGTACACACAGGTTGCAGTCGATGCAGTCGCCCTTGGGAGCGGGGGCATAGGTTGTGGGGGGTAAGGTTAACGGTAAGTCATAGAACTGCTGCAGTTGATTTCTCCCCAGCCCCGCGACCTCTGCCTTTTGTCGCTTCCCCCTCGGTTCCCCCCGGACATAATCATACGCCACGATGAGTGAGTTTTTGTCTAACAAAACGCTCTGCAAACGCCCGTAGGGGCAGATGGTGGTACAAACGATCTCTCGGAGGTACGCAAAAACGGCGTAGAAAACACCCGTGAATACCAGCATTGCCATCAGCCCGGCGAGGTGATTGGCGGGGTTATCGGTGATGAGCGTCAGCCAGCCATCGCGACCAATGATATAGGCCAGAAAGGTGTTGCTGATGAGGAACGAAATCAGGAGAAACACGCCATGCTTGGCGGCCTTTCTTCCGACTTTCCCGGTTGTCCAGGGGCTGGCATCGAGCCGTTGTTTAGCCCGAAAATCGCCTTCAATCCAGGTTTCGATCTTGCGGAAAACCATCTCCATGAATATAGTTTGCGGACAGGCCCACCCACAAAATACCCGGCCATAAACCACCGTAAACAGGGCGATGAACACGATAAACGTGAGCAACCCAATGGCAACAAGGTAGAAATCCTGCGGCCAGAATGTCACCCCGAAAAAGATAAACCGCCGTTGAAGCACATTGAACAGAAACAGCGGGTGCCCATCGACCCACACAAATGGCCCGGCAAACAAACAGGCCAACAGCACCCACGCCGCCCTGTTCCGCCAGCGGGTGTATTGCCCCGACGTAGCGCGGGGGTACAGCCACCTGCGCCCGCCATCGTCCTGCTGATTAGGCAGGTGCGAGCGGAAATAATCATCGACGGGGGTTGTCATAATTGGTTATATTTTGGGGACACCGATGGTTTATTTGCCAATTTCTCTATAGTGTACCCCCCTCCGGCGTACCGGTGCATCTTCGTGTAACGCTGTGTCCCAATCTTTCATCGCGACGCGATCTCGTTTTCCTGCTTTGTTCCCTGAGGCTCCTTAGACCCAGCGGGCTTGGTACCCTTCAGCGACAAAATGAAACTGGCGATGTGTTGTACCTGTAGGGGGTTGTATTGTTTCTTCCACGACATCATGCCCTTTTCAGGAACCCCTTCGTTGATAGTATGAAACACAGCCTTCAGCGATCCGCCGTGCAACCAGTACTCATCCGTCAGGTTGGGACCAACTCCCCCCTGCCCCTGCTGCCCGTGGCAGGCCACGCAACTTTGCAGGAACAACGCCTTTCCCGATTCGAGCGATGTAGCATCGGTGGTCAGCGCAACGGTATTTTCATTGATCGACCCGGCCACTTTTTTGATGTAAGCCGCCCGTTGCACCTCGGCAATGGCTACTTCCTGTGTGTATTCCGCAATTTGGAGGTTGCCCCCATGGAAAACATGGAAGACCAACAGATAGCCCACGCCAAAGGCGATGGTGCTGTAGAACAGGCCCATAAACCAGGCAGGAGTCGGGTTATCGAGTTCGGCGATGCCATCATATGCGTGTTCCATCGTCAGGTTTTGCTCCTGATCGAGCGCATGCAAGCCGGCAAACCGCTGCCAGAACGAGCGGGTATCCAGGGGTTGCGTTGTTTCGATGCTGGGTTCAGGCAGCAAGGCGCTACGGAGAATAAGAAGCAAATAAACCAGCAGGAAACCAATCAGTATCATACCGATCAGCAGCATAATGGCCACCAGCAACAGCACTAATTCCTCGCCTGATTTTAACTGCCAGATGGAATCTGTGGGGTCGGCTGATCTAAAAAGAAGAGACAAATTCATGACAGTCAGATGGATTTTTCGGTGGAAGAATCGTCGAGCGGCAGGTTACTCATTTGCGCCAGATGCTTCTTATCCGCTAGCCACAGATACAGGCCCACCAGCAGGAAGAAGAAGAAAAATGTCAGGAACGAGCCGACCATATACAGGTCAGCACCGGGAATGCGGGAGATGAATTGCTTGAACATGATTCTATTGAGTTGTAGTACGACTTCTACACCTTGCGACTAGTTCTTTATATCCGTCCCCAACCGTTGGAGATAGGCGATGAGGGCAATGATTTCGCGGTCGGCTGGTACTTTAAGGCCATCTGTGGCCAGCTTTTCACTGATTTGGGTGGCCTGTTTTTCCAGATCGGTGTTGGCCTGAGCAATCTGGAGATCGTTGTAGGGCACACCCACGTGGCGGAGGGCCGATAGCTTGGTAGCCGTTTTCGACACGTCGAGTTGCTGGGTAATTAGCCACGGGTAGGGCGGCATAATGGAGCCGGGCGACATGGTGGCGGGGTCTTGCATGTGGTGGTAGTGCCAGGAATTGGGATATTTGCCCCCCTCGCGGTGGAGGTCGGGGCCGGTGCGTTTGCTACCCCACAAAAAGGGGTGGTCATACACAAACTCACCCGCTTTGGAGTACTCGCCGTAGCGTTCGGTTTCGGAGCGGAACGGGCGCACCATTTGGCTGTGGCAGTTCACACAACCCTCGCGAATATAGAGGTCGCGGCCTTCCACTTCGAGGGCGGTGTAGGGCTTCACGGCGGCAATGGTGGGTACATTGCTCTTCACCATAAACGTGGGGATCAGTTCGATCATCGTGCCAATCAGAATCACCACCAGCGAACCCACCAGGAGTGGAATGGGCTTGCGTTCGAGCCAGCGGTGCCAATAGGTATCATTCCCGGTGGGGACGAAGGCTTTGGTAAGGGCGGGGGCTTCGGCGGGTTCGTTGGCCATGAGCGTGCCAGCAGCCATCGTCTTGAACAGGTTATACGCCATCAGAATTGCCCCGGCCAGGTAGAGCGTGCCACCAATGGCCCGCATCCGGTGCATGGGCAGCAGTTGGAGCGTCGTTTCCAGGAAGTTACCGTAGCGCAGCGTGCTTTCGGGTGTAAACTCCTTCCACATCATCCCCTGGGTGAAGCCCGAAATGTACATCGGCACGGCATAGAACAGAATCCCCAGCGTACCTACCCAAAAGTGAATATTGAGTAACTTCTTGGAATACAGTGGTGTATGATACATCCGGGGCAGCAGCCAGTAGAGAATGGAGAACGATAGAAAGCCGTTCCAACCAAGGGCACCCACGTGAACGTGTGCCACAATCCAGTCGGTGAAATGGGCAATGGCATTCACGTTTTTGAGCGATAATAGCGGACCCTCAAACGTGGCCATACCATAGGCGGTCAGGCCCACAACCATGAATTTCAGGATCGTATCCTCTCGCACTTTGTCCCAGGCACCGCGCAGAGTCAGCAGGCCGTTGATCATTCCCCCCCACGACGGAGCAATGAGCATAATGGAAAACACAACCCCCAGCGATTGCGCCCAATCGGGCAGGGAGGTATAGAGCAAATGGTGCGGCCCAGCCCAGATGTACAGGAAAATCAAGGCCCAGAAGTGTAGAATCGAGAGCCGATACGAATAGACGGGTCGGTTGGCCATTTTAGGCAGGAAATAATACATCATGCCTAGATAGGGGGTCGTCAGGAAGAAGGCCACCGCGTTGTGGCCATACCACCATTGCACCAGCGCGTCCTGCACCCCGGCATAAATCGGGTAGCTTTTGACTAAGCTAACTGGAATGGCCAGCGAGTTGATGATGTGCAGCACGGCTATCGTGACAAATGTGGCGATGTAGAACCAGATGGCCACGTATAAATGCCGCTCGCGCCGTTTGATGATCGTGCCGAACATATTGACCCCAAAAACGACCCAGATCAGCGTAATAGCAATGTCGATAGGCCATTCCAGTTCGGCATATTCTTTGGAGGTAGTCAGGCCGAGCGGCAGCGTTGCCACTGCGGACACAATAATGAGTTGCCAACCCCAGAAATGGATTTTACTGAGCAAATCGTTGAACATGCGGGCTTTGCACAGCCGTTGGAGCGAATAATATACGCCCATAAAAATGGCGTTGCCGACGAAGGCAAAAATAACCGCGTTGGTATGCAGGGGCCGGATACGCCCGAAGGTAGTGTACTGACTGCCGAGGTTAGCCGCCGGTGCAAACAGTTGGGTAGCAGCAATCAGGCCCACCAGCATCCCGATGAGTCCCCAGATAATGGTGGCTACGGCGAAGTTGCGGACAATTGTATTGTCGTAGCTAAACCGTTCGGCTACAAGTGGTTGAGAAGGAGGTGGTTGGACAATGGATTCCCGATTGGGGGCTATCAGGACGGGGGACTGGTTGGTTTTAGTCGTGTTCATACAGCAGAAACAGAGATATTGGGAGCTGAGGGTAAAGGACTGGGAGCTAAGGGTAAAGGACTAGGGGCTGAGGGTACATCATCGTCGGTCAGCATACGGAGCGAGGGCGTGTAGAGGTCGTCCTGTTGCCCCGTGCGCATCGACCAGATAAAGGCTCCTAAGAAACCCAGGGCCAGTAGCAGGCTGACTCCGATCATGAAGAAGATTACAGACATGCTCGTTGGCGGTTAACTGGCACAAAAGTGCTATTCTCCGCTCAGGTACGGGCTGAGCAGTGTCAGCCGGGGAGTTGATTAACGTCAGCTTGGGTAGCGGACAGACATGCCAATTTTACGGCTCTAAACAAGTTACGAATGATGTACGCTGCCCAAACCACCCCGATCCCCGTTCTTCAGACCTGCCGTGCCAGACACCAGCAATGGGCGGCTCAACTCACCCATTGCGAAGCCGATGTGGAACAGCTTCTGGGTTTGCTAACCGAATTACCCAGCGAAACCTACCGGAGTTTTAGTCATTACCCCCCTGACTATACCCAGTTGTTAAGCCAGTTGAAAGGCCGTATTCATTATCTGTTGACCGATGTGGTATGTTCTACCGAACAATGCTCGTCGGTAACGCCCCCCGTTGTACCCTGTCCCGACCCTCACTTTGTGCAACCGGCAGCAGACAACTCATTGATTTCAGGGATTTGGGATGAGTACGACCAACTAAAAAACCGCTGCCACCTGTTTCTGGGTGAACTGGTACGACTGAATTTGATTTAGCAGGAAAAAATGGAGGTTATATTCCCCCAATTATCTCATGTATTAAAAAGTGTTTCAGAGGCTGGGGTAGTTGATTGACTACTTAAAACGCACCCGCAGGGGTTATTGTTAAGCCAGCCGTAGCAACAGCCCTGCCCGTAACGTTTCGTACTACCAACTATCGACTTAATCCCGCCAGATATACACTGAAACGCCCCTCCCATAAAGTCCCCCAATTCTCCTCCGCTGTCTGCTGTACCTTTGACTCGTCAAACAAGGACAAACAACTAACTCAAAACAACTACTAATGAAAACGAACACAAACAACACCGGCAAACTTACAATCAGCAAAATGACCGTTAGTAGCCTACAAAAAGGTCAACAACAACTCGCCAAAGGCGGTATGATGAGGATACAATCGGGTAATCAATGCACCTGGTATGCGTCATGTACGGGTGGCACTGCCAATTGTTAATCAGTAGCCGAGTCGTGAAACCGCTGCAACGCCTGATGGATTTGCAGCGATTTTCACTCTTTCACTAATCATGGAACATCTCCTCCACAAAACGCTTCAGACAATTCATCCCCTGATTAGTCAGGTCAACTACCAGCAGGATGGCCTCCTGGGCGGGCGATTGGGCGGGATACTGTACCAGTATTATTACTCGAAAGTATATCAGAACCCCGAAGCCGCCGAACTGGCCGACACCTGGGTGCGCCAAACCTTTGCTGCCGTCAACTCGGAGGAGAATACCCTGATTGGGTCTTCATTTTCGACAGGGGGAGCAGGGTTTGCCTGGGTAATTAGCCACCTCACCGAAGCGGGTTGGCTCGACTTCGATCTGGACGAACTGGCTGATATGGATACTTATCTACTACAGTCGGGCCTGGAGATGCTGGCCAACCACAACACCGATTTTCTGCATCAGGCCGGGGGTATTCTCCATTATTTTAGCAGCCGTTCCCTTACGCCCTTCACCCAGCAGGCCATTGAGCAGTTGGTGCGGGCCATGTATGCCATTGCAGTGATTGACGAGCACGGCCTGCGCCTACCCCCCGATGCGAGCTACGACGATAAAAAGCTTGACTATAACCTGAGCCTCTCGCACGGACTGTCGGCCTGGCTCAATATCCTGATGGCGAATTATGAGCAGGGCATTTTGCAAGACCTCATTCGGCATATTGTCTCGGAGGGGATTCGCTACCTGCTAAGTTATCAGGAGCCGACCGATTTTGCCAATAACCTGTTCCCGGCCTTTCCGTTCTCCATTCATGCCGAAACCGAACGGAAAGGCCAGAAAGCCTGGGTAATGAACCGACTGGGCTGGTGCTATGGCGACCTGAACGAGGTGCTGACCCTGTATCGGGCCGCTGCCCTCTTTAACCAGCCTGCCTGGAAACAGGTAGCCGACGAGGTAGGCATTAAGACCCTTCAGCGGAAAATCCTCCAGAATACTGCCGTTGCCGATGCCCACTTTTGTCACGGTGCCGCTGGACTGGCGCAGTTTTATCAACTTTTAGCCGAACTGTCGGGCAATCCGGTATATTTGGAGGGACACCACTACTGGCTCACCGAAACGATTCGGCTGTTGCCTGCCGATCTGGAAAAAGATGCTGAAAACGAACAGATTGGCGGATTTCTGGAAGGCACTGTCGGCACCGGACTGGTGCTGCTGGCTGCTCTCTCCGAAGACGCAAAAGACTGGAGCAAAATGATGTTATTGTGAATGACCAAACCCTATGGCCTTTCCGTTCTACAAACAATTCGATCAGATGGATTGCGGGCCTACCTGCCTGCGGATGGTGGCCAAACACTACGGGCGGTCATACTCGTTACAATCCCTGCGCGACATGGCTCAAATCAGCCGCGAAGGGGTGTCGGTACTGGGTATTTCGGAAGCAGCCGAGCAAATTGGGTTTCGTACCCTGGCCGCCCGCATCGACTTCGAGAAGCTGGCTACCGAGGCTCCGCTCCCCGCCATTGTGCATTGGCAGCAGGAGCATTTTGTGGTGGTTTATGCCATTAAACAGTCGCGCAAGTCCTGCACGGTATTCGTGGCCGATCCAGGACATGGGCTGCTGACCTACACCAAAGATGAGTTTTGCCGCGCCTGGGTATCCACCCAGCAGGAGGGCAAAGCCGAGGGGATTGCTCTCCTGCTCGAAACGACCCCCCCCTTTTACAGCTACGACGACGAAGCCCAGCCCAGCTACGGGTTCGCCCGGCTGTTCGATTACCTTTTCCACTACAAAAAACTCATTGTGCAGCTCTTCATTGGGCTGCTGGTAGGCAGCACCCTGCAATTGGCCCTACCTTTCCTTACTCAGTCGGTAGTCGATATTGGGATCAACACGTCCAATCTGAACTTCATTTACCTGGTGCTGGCCGCCCAGCTTATGCTGTTTCTGGGCCGCACCTCGGTGGAGTTTATCCGCTCCTGGATTTTGCTGCACATCAGCAGCCGGGTCAATATTTCCATCCTCTCCGACTTTCTGATCAAGCTCATGAAGTTGCCGCTATCGTTCTTCGATGTAAAGATGTTTGGCGACATTATGCAGCGGATCGAAGACCACCACCGCATTGAGTCGTTCCTGACGGCCCACTCCCTGAACGTGCTGTTCTCGCTAGTCAACCTGGTTGTTTTTGGGGTGGTGCTGGCATTTTACAACCTCCCGATTTTTACCATTTTCTGCGTGGCCTCGGTACTTTATGGCGTGTGGGTAGTGCAGTTCATGAAATTCCGCAAAGACCTCGATTACAAGCGGTTCGCCATTGCGGCCCGCAACCAAAGCTCCATTGTGCAACTCATCTTCGGGATGCAGGAAATCAAACTGGCCAATGCCGAGAAACCCATGCGCTGGGCCTGGGAGAAAATTCAGGCCCGTTTGTTTCGACTCAATATCAAGGGTTTAGCAGTGGGGCAGTATCAGCAGGCTGGTGCCTCGTTCATCAACGAAGGCAAAAATATTCTGATCACTTTTGTGGCCGCCAAAGCCGTACTTAGTGGCGACCTGTCGCTGGGAGCGATGCTGTCGGTGCAGTACATTATTGGGCAACTCAACGCCCCCATCGAGCAGTTGATCCAGTTTCTCCAAAGCCTCCAGGATGCCCAGATCAGCCTGGCCCGGCTCAACGAAATTCACCGCCTGGCCGATGAAGAATTGCCCGGCACACCCTCAGTTACCCAACTGCCCGACGACCATAGCCTGTACCTCCACAACCTGAATTTTGCGTATCCGGGGGCGGGCAACACCCCCATTCTAAAGACTATTTCGCTAACCATTCCGGCGGGGAAGACCACCGCTATTGTGGGCATGAGCGGCAGTGGTAAAACTACCCTGCTCAAACTACTCCTCAAATTTTACAAGCCCGACAGTGGCGATATTCACGTAGGCGAAACCTCGCTGACCACCGTTAACCACGCCCTCTGGCGGAGTAAATGTGGCGTGGTGATGCAGGACGGGTATATTTTCTCCGACACCATTGCCCGCAACATTGCCGTGGGGATTGACCGCATCGACACCCGACGGCTGCGGCACGCGGTAGTGGTGGCCAATATCCAGGAGTTTATCGACTCCCTACCGCTGGGGTTCAACACCAAAATTGGGGCCGAGGGCAACAGCCTGAGTCAGGGCCAGAAGCAACGGCTGCTCATTGCCCGGGCTGTCTATAAAAATCCCGACTACATCTTCTTCGATGAAGCCACCAACGCCCTCGATGCCAACAATGAAGCCGTGATTCAACGCAACCTGGACGAGTTTTTTCAGAACCGCACCGTGGTGGTGGTGGCGCACCGGCTCAGCACCGTGCGCCATGCCGACAAGATTGTGATGATTGACCGGGGCCGAATTATTGAAGAAGGCACCCACGAGCAACTTACCCAACAAAAAGGAAAATACTTCGACCTGGTGCGTAACCAACTCGAACTGGCCGACTGAAACGGGGATGGAAGAGACCACGATTGAACTGCGCGACGACGAGATTCAGGAACTGATTGCCACGCCCCCAACCTGGCTGGTGCGGTGGGGTACTACCTTGTTTTTTGGGCTGATGGTACTGGTAGGCATTGGTGCCTGGCTCATCGAGTACCCCGACATTATTCGGGTGCCGGGGCAACTAGTGTCAGCCACCACGCCCAAAGCCATTGTGGCCCGCACCGCCGGTAAACTGGCGCGGCTTTTCATCACCGATAATCAGGCCGTTACCGCCAATGAGGTAGTGGGGTATATGGAAAGCACTGCCGATTATGGGCAGGTACTAGCCCTGGAAAACCAGCTCCGCACGGGAGCCTCGGTGGGAGCTGCCTACAACCGACTGGGCGAGATTCAGCCCGCCTACCAGGTCTATGCCCAGGCCCGCATTCAGTACCTGGCGTTTCAGCAGCACGGGTTTTACGCCAAAAAACGGGGATTGCTGCAGAAAGACCTGGCTGATTTGCAGCAGCTTGCCCAGAACAGCATCGAACAGCAAACCATTGAAGAAGCCGACCTGCAACTGGTTGACAATGAATATGCCACCCAGAAAAAACTATACGACCAGAGAGTAATCTCCTCCCTCGACCTGAAACAGAACGAGAGCAAACTACTGCACAAACGGTTGCTGCTGAAACAACTCAACAGCACCCTCATCAACAACTCGACGGCCCAAACTGCCAAGCAGAAAGAAATGATGGAGCTAGACCGGCTGGTATCGGAGCAGGAAACCCTCTACCAGCAGGCGCGCAACACCCTCAGCAGTGCCATCGATGCCTGGAAACTCCAGTTTTTACTCGTCTCGCCAGTGGCGGGGCGGGTGGCGTTTCCGTCGCTCATCCAGGAGAAACAGGTGCTGGCCCTGCATCAGGAGGTCTGCACCGTGGGAACAACCGGGGCGGCCTACCATGTGTTACTGCACATTGGGCAGCGCAACTTTGGCAAAGTAAAATCAGGGCAGCGGGTGCTGCTTAAGTTCAACAGCTACCCCTTTCAGGAGTTTGGGGCCGTTGAGGGTCGCATCACCCACATCTCCGAAGTGCCCGCCCGCGACAGCACGTTTCTGGCCGAGGTAGCCCTGCCGAATGGCCTGCGTACCAAATTCAAGAAAACCCTGCGCCCCAAAGAGGGCATGAACGCTCAGGCCGACATTATTACCGAAGATTTACGCCTGCTCGAACGGCTTTTCTACGACATTCGGCGGGCCATCTCGCGGTAACAGCCGTTGCCACCACTTATCAAGTTATCCCCGCCGGATTCTGGCCAATCTCTACCACCTATAAAGTAGGCAGCCCCAGCACTTCATTTGCGTGCATTTTTATCCTACTTTATAAATCGTAACTACCAACGAGATGGGTATGACCGGAGAAGATAATTTCACAAAAAAACAGGCGGGGAAAGGTCTGTTGAAAACCCTGGCAGATTTTTTCGATCAAAAATTCGACTGGCTCGTCCTGATCGTTGTTACGCTGCTGATTTTGCTGGCATTAGTTTTTGTGAAGTAGTTTGACAAGAGCAGACTACCCAGTAACTTTCAGGCCATTACGCTGCTCTTACCAAATGCGCTATACCATCCTGATTCTTGTTTTGATTCTGATGCTGCACCCCAACACCCGTGCGCAAAAGCCCAGCCTGAAGCTCGAACACCTGACCACCCGTGAGGGACTCCCCTCTAACGATGTCTGGTGCCTGAACAAAGACCGGCAGGGATTTTTGTGGATCGGCACCGGGCGCAATATCTGCCGCTACGATGGGTATAGTTTTCTAAGGCTCGATAGCCTCAAACTGGGGTATTGCTCCGGTGTTTCGACCGACTCGCACGGCGATATTTACACCTCCAACGACACGCGTGGTCTCTGCAAAATAAACACCAAAACCCTGGCCGTTACCACCGTTGTCAAGAATAATTACGACGATGCCGACCCCGGCAATGACCTCCATGAGCAGAGCCTGGTCGACAGCCATGACCAGGTTTGGGTGTGCGACTATACTTCCGTAAAACGCTACGACCCGGCCACCCAAAAACTCCACCGGTACACCTTCTCAAAGCAGGTGTCGGGGGGGGATGTGTATCAGTATGCCAGTTTTTTTGAAGATGCCCACCACATCCTCTGGGTGGTGTCGGAGATTGGGTTGTACCGGTATGACCGCACCAAAGACAAGCTCATTTGCGAGTTAGGAGCCGAAGCCATACTCCCGCAGAATCGGGTGCCGATTCGGTTGTGCAAAGCGGCTGCCGATGCCGCTGGAAACCTTTGGCTGGGTGGGTACGAGTACGGGCTGGTCTGGTTCTCGCCCAAAACCCACGCCTTCAGCCTCCGAAAAAAGGGGTTTGAGCATACCAATGTCAACTGCGTGCAGGAATCGCTCGACGAAAACGGCCATAAAATCCTGTTTGTTGGCACCGACGATGGCATCAGCGTTTTTTACCCCGACCGGAAGACCCTCTACCCCCTGCCCGAATTTGATAACACCGGGGTGCAGATCAAAGACATGTTTACCGATACCGCCAACGGAATTTTGTGGATCGGCACCCGCGACGGGGTTTATAAATACCGCTACCGCAACGTCGGGATTCGCACGGTAGCCATCCCGCCCACCGTGGTTCGGCTGCCGGTGCAGATTACCGCCATTATGGCCACCCCCACGCCCGACACCTACCTGCTGGGCCTGTCGCATTCGGGGGTGCTAACCTGGAAACCCAGCACCAATCAGCTTCGGCTGCTGCCCTACCCTATTCCGGCCTACACCCAGCAACTCCGCTGGATACAGGGCCGCCCGTTTGCTTTTACCAACAAAGGTATTTTTGAAGGCAATCTGGCACAGGGTCGGTTTACGCCATGGCAACCCGCTGCCCGGCTGTTTACCAATACCGATTTTCGGGATGGCCTGCTCGACCGCAAGGGGCGGCTCTGGATAGTGAACCTGAACGAAGGAATAAAAGTAATTGACCCCCTGACCAATCAGGAGCTGAAACTATGGTCCGAAAAAGAGAACCGCAAACTCTTGACTCTCACGTATATGAAGGGCATTCAGGAGGGCATCGACGGACGTATCTGGGTGGCTACCTGCTCGCACGGGGTATTCTTTTTTGATGAACGCCCGCGGAACGGTGCCGCGCCGGGATTCGTCAATATTGAAACCCTGCCCGCTAACAAGGGGAAAATCATTGGGGGCGACTGCATCAATGCCATGCAGCTAACCGCCGACGGCTCCCTGCTGATTGCCAGTTGGGGCGGGGTGTCTAAAATCTCGGCTACGGGCCAGATTCTGAACACCTTCGAGTTTAAAACCGATGCCCTCATCGACACCTACTGCGCCAATATTGCCGAGGGACCTGATAAAAAACTCTGGTTCAGCACCAACGAAGGGCTAAATAT
Organism: Cytophagales bacterium; assembly: GCA_038212815.1. GTDB lineage: Bacteria > Bacteroidota > Bacteroidia > Cytophagales > Spirosomataceae > JBBQUC01. Next base: position 4,992 of record JBBQUC010000020.1, on the reverse strand, counting down.
TGCCAACCCCACCACCCACGCCATCCGCTACCTGACCACCATCGAAGGGCTGCACAGCAACTCCCCCCTGGGGTTTTATTACAGGCCAGCCAATGAGCTGATTCTGGGCCATACCAATGTGCTGAACATACTGAACATCAACCAGATTAACAACCAGGTTTATCTCCCCCACATCGACCTGAGTTCGGTTGAGGTGAAAGGCAAACCCATTTTTCAGGATGCCTCGCAGCCCATTCTGCTCCAGCCCGACGAGAATGCGATTACCCTGAATTTTTCGGCCCTCAACTATGAGCCGGTCTCTAAAAACCTGTACAAATACCAGTTGCAGGGCCTCGATACGGCCTGGGTCGATTTGGGCAATCAACCCACGCTCACCTTTACCAACCTACCCCCACAAGACTACCGGCTAACCCTGAAAAGTGGCAACAGCAGTGGCGTTTGGGCCAGCCTGCCCCTGGTGGTCAACTTCACCGTAAACCCCCACTATACCGCTACCTGGTGGTTCCGTACCCTGATTGGCCTGCTCATTAGCGGTGCCGTGGTGGGCATGATGCGCTGGCGCGTGCAAACCCTTGACGAGCGGAACCGGCTCGATCTGCAAATCACCGACCTTAAACTACGAGCCTTGCAGTCCCAGATGAACCCCCACTTCCTCTTCAACTCCCTCAACTCCGTCCAGAACTACCTCCTCACCAACCAGGGCCTCGAAGGAGCCAAGTACCTCTCCAAGTTCTCCAAACTCGTCCGACGAATCATGGAAAACTCCAACCACCAGTACCTGCGATTCGAGCAGATTATCGACACCCTGCGCATGTATGTCGAGATCGAGTCCTTCCGCTTCAACCACGAGTTTGCCTATGAGTTTGTGATCGACAACGACGACGAGACGCTCATGGATGCCCTGCTCCCCCCCATGCTGCTTCAACCTTATGTAGAAAATGCCATCTGGCACGGGCTGATGCCCAAAGATGGCCCTAAGCACCTCATCATTAAAGGGTATACGGATAAAAATCACATTGTGTGTATCATTGAAGACAACGGGGTGGGTCGTCAGTTTGCGCCCCGCACGGAGGGGCATATTTCGCGAGGGCAGGAGATGACGAAGGGTATTTTCGAGTCGCTGCGCCAGAAAGACAGCAATGCTACCCTCACCATGATCGACCTCTACGATGACCAGCAGCAACCCGCTGGTACCCGTGTGGAAGTGATTATTCCGATTACCCCGCATACCTAGTTCGTTACGTTTAACCCGTTCAAACTTGCTGCTACGCTGTATTACGCTCTTTTGTTTGCTGACTACCCACGGGTTTGGGCAGACATACATCCATAAACTGTTCCGGTCTGAGGAGGGCCTGCCTGCAACGGCCTGCTACTCCCTGCATCAGGATAGCAAGGGCTATTTGTGGGTAGGCACCTACGGGGGGTTAAGCCGGTTCGATGGCAAGAACTTTAAAAATTACACCGTTAACGATGGGTTGGCAGCCAATCAGGTGGTGGCCATTAAACAGGATGCGCAACAAAATCTGTGGCTTGGCACCTTTGCCGGGGTCAGCATCTTTAACGGCAAAACCTTTCAGAACATCAGTACGGTCAATGGCACCAGCATCGAACGGTGCCGGGCCGTTTATATAGACCCGGAAGAGAACGTATGGGGCACTTGCGTGAATGGAGTCTGGAAATTTGACCACCGCACTCGTCAATACACCCTGGCCAACCGGGTTAGCGATGGCACCACCCTCCATGCCGCCTGGGCTTTGATCGAATACCAAAAAGGCCGGTTTCTGGTCAGCAACCGCGAAAAATGCTACGATTTCGATGGCCGCACCTTCGTAGAAATTAAAACAGAAACGGGGCAGAGTGCACCTGTCAACAGTTTTCTGCTCTACAAAAATCAACTCCTGGCCAGCACGGCAGAGGCTGGCTGGAAAGTGTTTGCCGGTGGTCAACTGCGGCCATTCTGGTCTGACCCACAACTAGACAAGGCTATTGTGTATAAACAAACGGTCGATAAAGCCGGGAATATCTGGATGGCGGCCCGCAACCAGGTATTTATCTGGCATAACAACCGGCTCACCACCATTCCGGGGAAAGAATTTGTGGAGTCTGACTACTGTTTCGACCTGCTGACCGATACCGAAGGTAATCAGTGGCTAGCGACCTTCGATGGGCTGGTGCAGTTTAAAAAAGGGTTTATCGACAGCTTTACCAGCAAAAACGGCCTGCCTAACACCGATTGGGTGTATTCGCTCCAGTCCGATAACCAGAAAATGTACCTAGGCGGGCGGCACGAGGCTTATATTTTTGAGAATGGCAAATTCAGTGCGCCCCTACCTGGTATCTCTCCCAAAATAGACCTCGTCTGGAACATTCGCCGAGACCTGGATGGGACCATTTGGCTTCCCACCGTTGAAGATGGCGTGTTTAAGATCAGCAACGGCACCTTCAAAAAAATTCTGAACACCAACGAAGTGTTTGGCTTTGCCCAGAAGCCCTCTGACCGAAGCATTTGGCTAGGCGGGCGGAGCCAGCTCTGGAAATACCATAATAACGTACTGACGCGATTTGCCGAGCAGGAAGGGTTTACCGGCAACGATATTCTGGCCCTGTATTTCGACAAACACGAACGGCTCTGGATTGGCTGCATGGGCTTGTGGATGTACGACGGCAAAACGTTTCATAACTTCTCTCAGCAGTCAGAAACCCAGAATGTGCTCGTTCAGGACATTGAAGTAGATGCCAACGGGCAGTTGTGGGTAAGCACAATGGGCCGGGGAATCAAAAAAATCTCGGTAGCAAGTGGTGTTCCCAGGGTGCTGGAACGGATTGGGAAACGCGATGGGCTAACCAACGAGGCTGTGGTATACGCTAAGTTCGATAACGAAGGGCAGCTATGGGTTAACTCATTTGGCGGTATTTTGCGCATGAATGTTACCCAGCCCCGGTTAAACGGGGCCTACAGAACCCGCATTTTTACCCGCAACGACGGCCTTATTCCGAACTCCTGGCGCGATAACCCCATGGAGAAAGATTACGCCGGCAATATGTGGGTAGGTACCCCCAACGGCGTGATGCGGTTTCGGGTGAAGGATATTTACAAAAATCCGCAGCCGCCCCAAATTCATATCAACGCGGTAGAGGTGTTGCAAAACGCCGTTACTACCCCCATCTACGCCGATATTACCAACGCCCCCCTGAAAACCTACACCCTGGCTGCCGATCAGAATTATGTCACCTTCAATTTCTCCGGTATCAGCCTCAGCGACCCCGACAATGTGCGGTTTACCTACCAACTGAGCGGTGCCAATGAGGAGTGGTCACCCCTCACTACCCGCAGCAGCATTACTTACCCTCAACTAGGACCGCACCCATATACGTTTCGGGTAAAAGCCATCAATAGCGATGGAGTCTGGAGCGAGGTGGCCAGTTTTCCCTTCACCATTGCGCCCCCATTCTACCAATCGTGGTGGTTTCGGATACTGCTGGCTATGCTGGTGGCCGGTTTACTCTATGCCGGGCTGACCTATCGGGAGAATCAGCAACTCGAAAAAAATCAGGCCGAATTGCAAATAACCGACCTTAAACTACGAGCCTTGCAGTCCCAGATGAACCCCCACTTCCTCTTCAACTCCCTCAACTCCGTCCAAAACTACCTCCTCACCAACCAGGGCCTCGAAGGAGCCAAGTACCTCTCCAAGTTCTCCAAACTCGTCCGACGAATCATGGAAAACTCTAACCACCAGTACCTGCGCTTTGAGCAGATTATCGACACTCTGCGCATGTACGTCGAGATCGAGTCCTTCCGCTTCAACCACGAGTTTGCCTATGAGTTTGTGATCGACAACGACGACGAGACGCTCATGGATGCCCTGCTCCCCCCCATGCTGCTTCAACCTTATGTAGAGAACGCCATCTGGCACGGGCTGATGCCTAAAGAGGGGAATAAACGCCTGTCGATAAAAGCCTTCATTGAAACCAACCACATTGTGTGTATCATTGAAGACAACGGGGTGGGTCGTCAGTTTGCGCCCCGTACGGAGGGGCATGTTTCGCGGGGGCAGGAGATGACGAAGGGTATTTTTGAGTCGCTGCGCCAGAAAGACAGCAATGCCACCCTCACCATGACCGACCTCTACGATGACCAGCAGCAACCCGCTGGCACTCGTGTAGAAATGATTATTCCGATTGAAAAAACATAAACACTATGGAAACGCTCCGTGCCGTCATTATCGACGATGAAACCAACGCCCGGCAGGCCCTAACCAACCTGCTCCAGATTATGTGTCCAGACGTGCAAATCTGTGGCGAAGCCAAGAACGCTGACCTGGGCATTGAACTCATTAAACGGGAGCAGCCCAACCTGGTTTTTCTGGACATTCAGATGCCCGGCAAAACGGGGTTCGACCTGCTGGCCAGTTTCGAGAAGACCAATTTTGGGGTCATTTTCACCACCGCCTACGAAGAGTACGCCATTCGGGCATTCCGGTTCAGTGCTATCGACTACCTCTTGAAGCCCATCGACCCCGACGAACTCCAGGCGGCTATCAACAAATACAAGGCGCAGATGGCTACCGTTAGCCCCCAACAACTGCGCATTTTGCAGGAACACATTGATGAGCCACGCCCGAATGGGTTAAAGCAACGCTCGACCAATGCAAACCAGCGCATTGCCCTCCCCACCGCCGAGGGCATTCATTTTGTGCAGATGACCGATATTATCCACTGCGAATCGTTAGGGTCGTACACCAAGTTTCACCTGGCAGGAACTAAAGCCATTGTGGTGTCGCGGCTGCTGAAAGAGTACGAAGACATCCTGGATAACTACTATTTTTTCCGGGTACACCAGTCCAATATCGTCAACCTCGAACACATTAAACGCTACGTAAAAGGCGACGGTGGACAGGTCTGGATGAGCGACAACACCGAAGTTGAAGTCTCGCGCCGACGCAAAGAAGAGTTTCTGGCTCTGCTCTCCGATTTCTACGTCAATTCGGG
>JBBQUC010000019.1:0-18294 GCA_038212815.1 Cytophagales bacterium | reverse complement strand
AGCCAGGGCACGCTCTTTTCGCTCCCGTAGGCGGGCCACGTTGATGGGCAACTGCGACGAATCGTGACGCGGGGTTAGAAACGTGACCTGCGGCTTATCTTTCTGCTTCTCGTAAATAACAATGTTCCGTTCGTGGAGTTGCTCCAGCAGGGTTACCACCTCGTTTTCCGACACCAGAAAGGCCCGCGAGAGGGTGCCTTCTGAGATGGTTATGAAATCGGTGAACAGTTCGCCCCCATATACGCGGAGTAGCAGTTTCAGAAATGGGTCCAGGCGGGGGTTCAGCACCTGAAACTCGTACAGTTGCCGATTATCGACCGCCAGCAACAGTTTAGAGGGATCATAGTAGGATTCGCTCAATTCGATAAACCCTTCCATCTGGAGTTGTTTCAGGGCATAATGTGTCTCCTGCGGGGGTAGTTTAAAGGTGGTCGTAAAGGCATTCAGGTCGAAATTGAAACTGCTGAACTCCCCCCCTCCTACCGGCACCGCTACCGAGTTGGCCAGAGCCTGATACACCCGACGCAGTAACTCGACGGAGGGGAACTGCTGTTCTACCCGCGCTTCAACGTGCAACAGGTCGGCCTGGTTATAGAGCAGCACGGCATAGGCTTTCTGCCCGTCGCGCCCGGCACGGCCTGCCTCCTGGTAGTAGGCTTCGAGGCTATCGGGCAGGTCGAGGTGGATTACCGTTCTGACATCGGGCTTGTCGATCCCCATGCCAAAAGCGTTAGTAGCCACCATAACCCGCGTCTGATTCTGGAGCCAGGCATCCTGTTTTATCGACCGTTGCTGGGTTGTTAATCCGGCATGGTAAAAATCAGCAGCAATATCCTGATGCACCAGCCACTCGGCCACCTGCTGCGTTTGCCGCCGACTGCGGACATAGACAATAGCCGTACCGGGCACATTGTCCAGAATTTTCAGGAGCCGGGCTTCTTTGCCTTCTTCAGTAATGGCCGAGTACGATAGGTTAGGCCGGGCAAAGGTCTGCCTGAATACCTGGGCCGGGCCGGCGTCACGATCCTGCATGGCCAGTTTGTCCAGAATATCGGTCTGCACATCGGGCGTGGCCGAGGCCGTCAGGGCAATGACCGGCACATTGGGCAGCAACTCCCGAAACTCAGCAATCTGGAGGTAAGGGGGTCGGAAATCATAGCCCCAGACCGAAATACAGTGGGCTTCATCGACGGCCAGCAGGCAAACAGTCATCTGTTTGGTGCGTTCAATCATTATTTCGGTGCGGAGCCGTTCTGGTGAGACGTACACAAACTTCAAATTTCCATAAATGCAGTTATCCAGAATGGTATCAATCTCGCGGTAGTGCATCCCCGAATGGATAGCCGCTGCCGGAATACCCCGTTTCCGGAGTTGGCCCACCTGGTCGTTCATAAGGGCAATGAGGGGCGTAACCACAATACAGACCCCCGGCATCAGCAGGGCTGGCACCTGAAAACAAATTGATTTACCCCCTCCCGTTGGCAACAGCACCAGCGAATCATAGCCATCGAGTACGGTGTTGATGATGTCTTCCTGCAACGGTCGGAACGACTCATACCCCCAAAACTGCCGTAAAATCTGCTGCGTCGTCATCAGGGACAAATTTACGCTACTTAAGGAGACAATTTAGCGGGTTTGTGGTTATAGAGTTTGTGATGGTCGACGCATCAATGCCCAACCAACTATCTCCCATGATCGCTAAAATCCATAAAACCGACGAAGAGTGGCGGCAGCTACTGACCCCGGAACAATACCGGGTAACGCGCCAGAAAGGAACCGAACGCGCCTTCACGGGTGAGCATTGTGAACGCCATGATCCCGGTCTCTATGCCTGCGTATGCTGCGGCACGGAGTTGTTCGATTCACGCACCAAGTTTGAGTCAGGTACAGGCTGGCCGAGTTTCAACGAACCCATCGAACCCGATCGGGTGCGGTTCGAGAAAGACTATGCCTTTGGCATGACCCGCATCGAGGTGATGTGCAACATTTGCGATGCCCACCTGGGCCACGTATTCAACGATGGCCCAGCGCCTACCGGCCTGCGCTACTGCCTCAACTCGGTAGCGTTGGTGCATAAAGAAGGTTAATAATTGAATAGCCGTGTAAGGTTTTTAACACCTTATAGGGTTAGTACCCCGAATCCCCGTATATTCGTTTTCCGATCAAGCAACGCCTATTCCAAAATTGGCGTATCGGCTTTTACTCAATCATGCGTTAACCTCTACTGCTCGTCTGTATGCGTCTTCATTACTCGTTCTGGCTGGGTGCCCTGGCCGGACTGTCGTTAGGTAGCCCGGTAGTGGCCCAAAAAGCCCAATCGTTAGGCCAGAAAACGATTCATACTGCTTATGAAAATTTCGCCCTTCAACAGCGGCTGCTGGCTGCCGACCGGATTGTGTGCTATGGCTCCGGCAAAAATATGTTCACCCGGATTCCGGCACCGGCGGCTTTCCTCAAAAACCGCAATGCCCGCATAGCCGCACCTACCGCTAAGTTTATCGTTACCTATAATAACTTCACCCCCGAAGCGCAAAAAGCCTTTCAGTATGCTGTTGACATCTGGGCCTCACTGCTGAAGTCGGACGTTCCCATTTATGTGAATGCCAGTTGGTCGAAACTGGGGGCAAACGTGCTTGGCTCTGCCCGCCCCGGCGATTTACGCATCGGCTCCGATGGTACGCAGAAAGCCTTTGGCATTTACCCCATTGCCCTGGCCGAGAAAATTGCCCGCCGACCCCTGAACCGCGATGGCAACGCCGATCTGGCGGCCAATTTCAACCGCGATGGTAACTGGTATTACGGGCTGGATGGCAACCCACCCGCCAACGAGTACGACCTGGCTACCGTTGTGCTTCACGAACTGGCGCATGGCCTGGGATTTTATGGTTATCTCGATGTGTCGACTACGGCTGCCGGGTACGATTTTGCCGGCGTATTCGACCATTTCCTCGAAAATAAATCAGGCCAGAAAATCCTCGACCAGACAGCTTTCCCCAATGGCTCATCGAAGCTTTATCAACAGTTAACCGGCAATAGTCTGTATTTCAACGGCCCCATTGTGGAAAAAACCAGTGGGAAAGCAAAACTATATGCACCCTCTACCTATCAAGCCGGATCAAGCATCTACCATACCGACGAAAACATATATCCGGCTGGCGACGCAAACTCGCTGATGACTCCGGTTGTCGGAGCTGCCGAAGCCATTCATTCGCCTGGCCCCTTTGTCCTGGCTGCATTTAAAGATATGGAGTGGACAACTACCTCCGTGCTGCATACGTCCCTACAAGACCAGGAAGACGTGAAAGATGTGGTATTCCGCGCCCGAATACTAAGTGACACGGCTATTGTACCCAGTTCGGTGCGGTTTTATTACCTGAAAGGAGCTACAGCCACGGCTAGCAGCGTATTTACCGAAGTTACGCCCACGTTGGTAGCAGGCACAACGAACGAGTATGCCTATACTCTGCCTGCCGCTCAGGTGCAGGGTACCATTCGCTATTATTTTCAGGCGCAGGATGTATCGGGGCGCACATTCACCAACCCCGGCAAAAATTATACGGGCGGGCAGGTTATTTACCGCATCACGGTTGGGCCTGATAACGTTCCCCCAAGCATTACCCACAATCCACCCATAAAAGTACTCCTGACTACAGCCGCCGATAGCCTGCCGATTTACGCCAAAGTAACCGACGACCGCTCCCTAACCGGCACTGGCAACAAACGTGGCATCGATACCGTCTATGTGGAGTATCAGATCAATGGCGTAGCCAAACCTCCCATTGCCTTGAAATACACCGTGCAGCGTACCGACACGCAGGACATCGACAGTGTTTATACCAACAGGATTCTGTTTGCGGCCAACTCGCTGAAAGCGGGCGATAAAATCAGCTACCGGATTGTGGCCCGTGACTTGTCGAAGAACCGCAACCAGACCATCAGCCCGGCAACGGGTTTTTATGAAGTGGTAGTAGTGGCTCCACAAACAACCGCCCGCTCGCAGTATGGCAACACCTTTGCCGATGCCACAGCCTCGGCCAGCGATTTTGCGGGGACTAATTTCAGTATTGCCCAGCCCGCCGGGTTTACCAGCCCGGCCATTCATACCGATCACCCCTACGCAAACGGTGCCGATTTTAAGTTTGAGACCGACTATACCTATACGCTGCTGACTCCCATCAAAATCAAAACCAATCCCGATAGTGCCACTTTCCAGTTTGATGAAATTGTGCTGGTCGAACCCGGCGATGCAGGCAGCGTATTTGGTGATGCAGCTTTTTACGATTATGTGGTGGTAGAAGGCTCCAAAAATGGCGGCAAAACCTGGCTGCCTTTTGTTGATGGCTACGACTCGAACGATAACGCCGACTGGCTGAAAGCTTACAACAGCAGCACCGCCCCCGGTGCCCCCAACGAAACCAACTCAACCGCCGTGGGTACACCTAGTCTGTTTAAAACCCGTAAATTCTCGATGCAGAATGGGGCGCGGTTTAGCGCGGGAGAAACCGTACTGGTGAGGTTCCGGCTCCATGCCGATCAGTTAGCTCATGGCTGGGGATGGGCTGTCGATAACCTGCAAATTCAGGTGCCACCTCCACCGCCTATTCTAGCTACCGAACCCATCAGTGCTGCCGGTGCTTTTTCGGTTTATCCAAACCCCGCCCGGAGTTCAGTGCGGATAGCGGCCCAACTAGACCATATGGGTCAGGAGGCTGGCCTAACCATCAGTAATGTATCGGGGCAGTCTATCCGGCAGGTGTCGCTTACCGTGAAAGGGGCCGCCGTTGATGAGCAGATCGATATTAGTCAACTGCCAACCGGCCTGTATTTCATGCACCTCAAATCGGGCGATACGGTGCAAACCAAAAAAGTAATGGTGGTTCATTAACCCCTCAGCAAACTTACCGAAATTTACGCCGGGGTTACCCCGGCGTTTTTTTATGGCTATTCTAAAATTCTGGTTTCCCGTTATCCTGCTGGCTTGTTTCATAACCGGTTGCTTGCCCGCCAAACGGCTCACTGCTGACCTACGGCATAACTCAGCCTATACCGATCATGTTACGGGATTTGCCCTCTACGACCCGCAGGCCAACCATATGCTGGTGCAACACAATGTCCATACGCCCTTTGTACCGGCCTCTAATACCAAACTGTTTAGCTTCTACGCCGGGTTAATGACCCTGGGCGACTCGCTGCCCGCTATCCGGTACACCCTCCGCCCCGATTCGCTCATTTTGTGGGGCACCGGCAATCCGCTCCTACTCAACCCCGACTTGTCCGATACCGCCGTATTGCATTTTCTGCGAAACCGGCCCGAAAAACTATTTCTGTCGGTTAGTAATTTTTCGGGCGAACGGTTTGGCCCCGGCTGGTCGTGGGATGATTATAACGATTACTACTCGCCAGAGGTAACGCCCTTTCCCATCTACGGCAATGTAGTTCGCTACTCAACCTCGCATCAAGGCAGTTTACTGGTCCAACCGCGCCAGTTTGCAGACAGTACAAGTATCAGCAGCGGGGCAGGGCCATCAAAGGGCGTGCAACGGGCTGAGTGGGCCAACCAGTTTATTGCCTCCACCCCGCTTAAACCAGGCGAGCACGACGTGCCGTTTCGGTGGTCGCCCGCGCTGGCAGCCCGCCTGCTGGCCGATACCCTGCACCGGCCCGTTCAACTGATTGGTAGCCGGGTGGGGTTGCGCCCCACGCATACCCTCAACGGGCAATTACTGGCCGACTCGCTGTATAAACGCATGTTGGCCGTGAGCGATAATCTCCTGGCTGAACACCTGCTGTTGCTGTGTGCGTCGATGGGTGATACGCTAAACAGTAGCCTGGCCATTCGGCAGTGCCAGCAAACCCATCTGGCCGATTTACCCGACCCCGTGCGGTGGGTCGATGGGTCGGGGCTTTCGCGGTATAACCTCTTTACCCCCCAAACCCTGATTGCCCTGCTCCAAAAAATCAATATGAGTGTGCCGCAGGCTCGTTTGTTTGCCCTGTTGCCAACCAATGGACAGGGCACATTAGGGAGCTTGGGCAAAAATCAGCCGCCGTTTATCTGGGCCAAATCGGGGTCTATGACGGGGGTGTATAACCTGAGTGGCTATTTGCTCAGCCGACGCGGGCGATTGCTACTCTTTAGCATGATGCACAATAACTTTACCGGCTCAGTGCTGGACATGCGGCAACGCACCGCCCTGTTTCTGATGAACGTGCGCGATGCTTACTAACCCCTCCCCACTCGTTCAACCTCCGTTGCGGCATTCGTTCACTCGTCAAGAACCATGAAATCTCTCTTTATATACATGCTGGTGTTTCTGGGGGGTGGTATTGGCAGCGTGGTACGCTACATGAGTGGGCGACTACTAACGGCCGTGTTGGGGCCAATGGCGTTTCCAGGGGCTATCCTGCTGGTTAATCTGGTAGCCAGTCTTGTACTGGGCATGGTGGTTGGGGGAGTGTTGACCCGTACGGTTAGTGAGGAGTGGCGACTCCTGCTGGGGGTTGGGTTTTGTGGTGGATTAAGCACATTTTCGAGTTTCAGTCAGGATACCCTGTTACTCCTTCAGGGGGGTAATACTGGCCTGGCCCTGCTCAACATTGGTCTCAATGTGGTGGGTTGCCTGCTGGCATCGTCAGCGGGGTTCTGGCTTAGCCAGCCCTAACCAAAAACTTCCTACTTTTGCCCTCCTGATGCGAACCTTACTTATTTTACTGTTGATGACCCCACTTGTCCAGGCGCAGGACGTTGCCCATCGGCTGTTCGATGCCCACGCTACCTACGCCGAAAAAGCCCTGACCCACCGCCGATTCAAACATAAAGACCTGCAACCCCTGCTTAGTCAACTGGCGGCTCCCCTTGTAGTGAGTCAGGTTGGCGAGTCGCTGGAGAAGCGGGCTATTTATCAGGTAAAAGCAGGAAATGGGCCAATACCCGTGCTACTCTGGTCGCAGATGCACGGCGATGAGGCCACGGCGACGATGGCTCTCTTCGATGTGTTCAATTTTTTGCAGGCCAGCAACGACGGATTCGATACACTGCGGGCGCAGATTCTGGACAAAATCACGGTCTATGCCATCCCCATGCTGAACCCCGACGGTGCGCAGCGGTTCCAACGGCGCACAGCCCTCGATATTGACCTCAACCGCGATGCCATCCGGTTGCAGTCGCCCGAAGCCGTGTTGCTGAAATCGTTGCAGCAAACCCTGAAACCACTGATTGGGTTTAACCTCCACGACCAGAACCCCCGCTATACAGTGGGCAAAACCGGCAGGCAGGCCACAGTATCGTTTCTGGCCACTGCCTACGATGAAGCCCGCAGCCTGAATGCGGTACGAAAACGCTCTATGCAGTTGATTGTGGGCATGAACCGGGTATTACAGCAGTTTATCCCCGGCCATGTGGCCCGCTACGACGATGAGTTTGAACCCCGCGCTTTTGGCGATAATATCCAGAAATGGGGAACAACGCTTATCCTGATCGAATCGGGCGGCTGGGCGGGCGACCCGGAGAAGCAACACATCCGGAAATTAAATTTTGTGGCTATCCTGACCGCCCTGAGTGCCATTGCCGATGGGTCGTATGGTCAGGAAACCGTTGCCGATTACCAGGCCATCCCCGAAAATGGCCGCGCCCTCTACGATCTCATCATTCGCAATGCCACTGTACAGCGGGGCGGTAAAACGTACCGGATGGATGTGGGGATTAACCGCTACGAAACCAATCAGGACTCGGCCCGGCGGTTTGCCTACCGCTCGGTAATTGAAGACATCGGTGATCTGTCCACGTTTCGGGGACTGGAAGAGCTGGATGCCACCGGCCTGCTACTAACCCCCGCCCGCCAGTATGCCGACCCCATCGACTCGGTTGCTGCCCTGCGCAAACTCAACCTCGACCAACTCCGGCAAGAAGGGATTGTGGCGTTCAGCGTCCGGCAGGCCAAACGCGATGCGCTACCTACCCAACCCGTCCATCTCCTGCGCGAAGGCAAACTCAACCCCCGCCCCCCGACATTAGGCCAAATACCTACGTTTTTGTTAAAGCAGGGCAATCAGATTCGATACGTGTTTGTCAATGGATTCGGGCAGGAAGTTGGCAAGCCTGAACTAAGCTTAAAAAATGGAGTAGTAGAGTAATGCAGCAGGCAGCCCGTTAAATCACCATTTCGGGTATCTCCCCCGCTGGCACTAGTAGTTTACCGGCAGTGGCCGCTACAATCTGCGCGACACTGACACCGGGTGCCCGCTCGCGCAGCACGAACCCATCGGGGGTAACATCCAGCACGGCCAGTTCGGTCACAATTTTCTTTACACAGCGCAGACCCGTGATGGGCAGGGTACAGGCTGGCAGCAACTTGCTCGAGCCATCTTTAGCCACGTGCTGCATGGCCACAATAATGTTTTTGGCAGAGGCCACCAGGTCCATTGCCCCGCCCATTCCCTTCACCATCTTACCCGGAATTTTCCAGTTGGCAATATCGCCCCGCTCCGACACTTCCATAGCCCCCAGAATCGTTAAGTACACGTGTTCGCCCCGAATCATAACGAATGAGTCGGCTGAACTGAAAATACTGGAGCCGGGGAGCGTGGTTACCGTCTGCTTACCGGCATTGATGAGATCAGGGTCCACCTCGGCTTCGGTCGGAAAAGGCCCCATACCGAGCAGCCCATTTTCAGACTGTAGTTCTACGTTAATGTGGGGCGGAATATAGTTGGCTACCAGGGTGGGGATACCGATGCCGAGGTTAACATAGGCGTTGTTGGGCACTTCCTGGGCAATGCGTTTGGCGATACCGTGTTTATCGAGCATAAGGATAGTTTACGTGGCTAAGGTTATCCGTTCCGAACGGTGCGGTGTTCAATACGTTTCTCGTAGTGTTCTCCCTGAAAAATGCGCTGCACAAAGATGCCAGGCGTGTGTATCTGGTTGGGGTCCAGTTCGCCGGCTGGCACCAGTTCTTCTACCTCAGCTACGGTTATTTTACCGGCAGTGGCCATCATTGGATTAAAATTACGGGCGGTTCCTTTATAAATAAGGTTTCCGGCAGTGTCACCCCGCCAGGCTTTAACTAGCGCAAAATCGGCGGTAAGTGCGGTTTCGAGCAGGTACATTTTCCCGTTGTATTCGCGGGCTTCTTTGCCGACTCCTACCTCCGTACCGTAGCCCGCTGGCGTAAAAAAAGCCGGAATACCCGCCCCACCTGCCCGGCAACGCTCCGCTAATGTACCCTGTGGTATCAGTTCTACCTCCAGTTCACCCGACAGAAGTTGCCGTTCGAACTCGGTATTTTCGCCCACATAGCTCGAAATCATCTTGCGCACCTGCTTCTTTTGGAGTAATAGGCCAATGCCGAAGTCATCGACCCCCGCGTTGTTGCTAACACAGGTCAGGTTCTTCACCCCAAGCCGCAGAATTTCCTGAATCGAATTTTCGGGGATGCCACACAGGCCGAAGCCACCAAGCATCAGTGTCATACCATCAGTTAAGCCTTTCAGGGCTTGCTCAACGTTTAGAACTGTTTTGTTTATCATGCAACGTATGGAGCAGGCAGCAGATTGATTGGAAAATACACAAAGTGGCAGGCAATTATCGTCCGGTCGGTGCGGGCATGGCAGGCTGAAACTCGCGGACATAGGTGCCGCTTTTGAACTGGTCGAATGGTTCTTTCTGGTGGTAGTTGCCACCAAAAAACGTAACCACCTGATGAAATACCCGTGGTTCGAGGTAGCCCGCAATGGGTTGAATGGGTTGAAATTTCTCGTCCATAAACACGGTGGTGGGGTAGCTCAGTTTGTTTTGCAGCAGGTTGGCGGCCAGTTCGTGTGCATTACCCAATGAGCGGTAAGTACGGTTGCCCAACACAATGTCTTCTTTTTGCTCGGCATTGAGCCGAACGGCGTAGTAATTGGCGTTCACATAGTCGATAATAGCGGGTTTGCTGAACGTTTCTCGGTCCATCACTTTGCACCAGCCACACCAGTCGGTATAGACATCGATCACAAATTTGCGGGGGGTGGTTTGGTTTAGCTTGTAGGCTTCCTCAACGGTAAGCCACTTGATGTGCTTCGGCTCAGTTTGGGGAGCTACCGACCGGAAGGCCGTCAGCACCACACAAAAGGTTACGGCAGTGAGCAACAAACGCTGTGGGTTCATGGCTATAGAATGTTTAAGCATATAACGACAAAAACCGGGCCTAAATTACCTGAAACCCGTGAACGTATGGATCGGCTTCGTCCAGAATCAGGTGGTTATACCCGTGAATGATGGCCCAGCCTTCAATACTGGGGATAATCGCCGGTTTGCCGTTCAGTTCGGTCTCAGCTTCGACCCGCCCAATAAATTTAGAGCCGATGATGCTCTCATGGATAAAATCCTGCCCTGGTTTGAGCCAGCCTTTGGCCCACCACTGCGCCAGCCGCGCTGAGGTGCCCGTGCCGCAAGGCGACCGGTCGATGGCTTTGTCGCCGTAAAACACGGCATTGCGGGCGGTAGAGGTGGGGTCGAGGGGTTGGCCCGTCCACAGAATATGGCTCAGACCGTTGATGGTGGGGTTTTCGGGATGCACAAACTGGTATTGTTCGTTCATACGTTGCCGCAACACCCTGGCCCAGGCTACCAGTTGCTCGCCGGTATAATGCTGCAAACCGGGGAAATTAGGCTGAGGATCGACAATGGCGTAGAAATTCCCGCCATAGGCCACATCGACCGTCAGCGGGCCGAGATCAGGACACTCAACCGCCAGGTTTTCGGCAGCAACAAACGATTTTACATTGGTGATTTTTACCGACGTAACCTTATTGCCCGCCTGCCGGTACTCCGCTCGAACCAGGCCCGCTGGCACTTCCAGGTTCAGTACGCCGGGCGTTTTAGGTGTGATAAGTCCCTGCTCGATAGCTACCGTTACGGTGCCAATGGTACCGTGTCCGCACATGGGCAAACAACCGGAGGTTTCGATAAACAGTACACCCGCATCATTGGCCGGGTTATGCGGGGCGTAGAGAATGCTGCCCGACATCATATCGTGACCACGCGGCTCAAACATCAGCCCCTGCCGAATCCAGTCGTATTCGCGCAGAAAATGCTGGCGTTTTTCGCTCATGGTATCCCCATGCAGGTGCGGAATGCTGCCGCCGGTTACGACCCGGACGGGGTTGCCGCAGGTGTGAGCATCGATGCAGAAGAAATGATGAGTGGGCATAGATTTTGAGAATCAGCCGATTGAGTTATCTTTGGCAAAACTACCACGTTTCTATGGCTATAGCTTAATACCCGCCCAACTTCCTATGCCAACTCAATTACTACTTGCTGATGATCACAAGCTCTTTTCCGATAGCCTCAGTCTGCTATTATCGGGGTTTAATGACGTAGAAGTAGTAGGGCAGGTTAGCAACGGCAAGCAAGCCTTAGCGTTTCTGGAGAAGTATCCGGTCGATTTGGTGCTGTCGGATTTGCATATGCCCTACATGAACGGGGTCGAGATGATTCTGCACATTCGGAGCCGTTTCCCAACCGTTCGGGTGCTGGTGCTGACGATGGCCGAAGATGGCCCCCACATTCGGGAGGCCCTACAGGCAGGGGCAGTAGGCTATATTTTGAAAAGCGCGGGCCGCGACGAACTCGAAAAAGCCCTATCGGCAATAGCCGCTGGCCAACCTTACATCAGCGACAGTGTGTTGCAGGAACTCTACCGCCAACCCAATCCCACCGACGAAGCCCCGGACGTACTGACCTCGCTAACAGGGCGTGAAATCGATGTAATCAAACTCATTACGCAGGAATACAGTAGCAATCAGATTGCCGAGAAACTGTTTATCAGCCTGAATACGGTGGAAACACATCGCAAAAACCTGTTCCGAAAACTCAACGTCAAAAACTCCCTCGGCCTAATCAAGTTCGCGCTGAAACATGGGCTGGCCGACTGAGAGGAATACTGAACTGAAACAGTGTCCCCTCCCCCGGTCGTGAGTGAATTTTGAGCGTACCACCCATCTGCTCCGTCCGCTCCTGAACCGTCCGCATCCCCATCCCATCAGAGGTGTTGTTGGGAATAAAGCCCTGCCCATTGTCCGTCACAAATAGTTGTAACTGACCATTTTGCCCCCCAAAGTCAAACGAGGCTTCGGTAGCCTGTGAGTGCTTGATAATGTTGTTGGTCAATTCCATACAGATCGAATAGAGATTGAATTCCAGGTCTTTAGCGAGCCGCTCTGATGGGTTCATATGGAGCGAAAACTGAATAGGCTGACTGCTATTGAGGTTGGTCATCAGCCGTTGGAGGGCCTGGGCAAGGCCAAACTTTTCGAGTTCGTCGGGCTGGAGATTGTGGGAAAGGAGCCGGATTTCGTTGTAGGCTTGCCGGGTCATGCCCAGCACGTTCTGATAGACTTCGTGTTCTTTTTTGGAGAAGGTGGAGGCATCCATCGCTTCGATGGTGAGCCGAATGGCCGAGACCATGCCCCCAAGGTTGTCGTGCAGGTCGGCGGCAACGCGCCTGCGTTCTATTTTTTGACCTTTGAGTAGGGCCTCTTTCACTTCTTCGAGGGCGTTTACTTTTTCTTGCAGGGCCTGATTTTTTCGTTGCAACTCGCGTGACCGATAGGCGATAAAGCTCCAAATAGCGTACCCAAATGTCAGGACATAGAGCAAATAGGCCCACCAGGTGCGCCACCAGGGAGGGGTTATGGTCATCATAAACTGCCGTTCCGACCAAGCACCTGTATCATTGCAAGCCCTTAAACGAAACGTATAGGTGCCCGGCGGGAGATTGAAATAACTGGCTTTTCGTTCGTTGCCAGATTCTCGCCAATCGGTATCAATGCCATCAAGTTTAAAAATAATTTTATTTTTCTCGGGATTGCCAAAGTGGATAGGAGTAAACGCAATTGAGAACGTATTTTGATGAAACGCTAAAGCCAATTCCCGTTGGTTAGTAGCTAGTTGTTGGGTTATATGGCCCGTACCAGTTGAATCGCCAGCGATGTCAATCGTGCTGATGCTGATTTGGGGGGGAATCGGGTTATTTTTAACCTCGCTTCCGGTAAAGAAAAAATACCCTTTTTGGGTAAAAAAACATACAGAGCCTGTCTCTATAACGACAAAATTAGCATAGTAGTCGTAATTCTCCTGACGTAAATGATCTGACGTATATGTATATATGTGATCTCGTTTGGGGCTGATTTTATAAAACTCCGCTTTCGTTTGCACCCAAAGGTTTTGCTTGTTATCTTCTTGAATATCAATGCAGGAGCCAATATGAATAAAGTGATCAGGGTCCGTAAATCGCGCAAAGTTATCGGTATGGGTATCATACCGATAGAGTCCATCATCGGTCGTGGCCCAGATAATGCCCTGATGATCGGTGAAAAGGTGTGTGACAAATTTACCTTCTAAATAATGTTTTTGAATTTTTCCGGTTTTTCGATCCAGTACACTCATTCCTCTCGAACTACCGGTTCCCATCCAGAGAGTATTTTTATCCCTTGCCAGCATCGTAAGCACGGTAACATGTCCTTCGTTGTCGGGGTCTTTTTCGTTATGGATATAATGAGAAAATTTTCCTGTCGCTACAGTCAACATATCTAAACCCCGTTGCGTGCCAATCCAAAGGTTATCACCATCGGCGTAAATAACGTTGAGCGTATCTCCGCTTAATGTATTTTTATTTTTCGAGTCGTGCTTGTAATGTGCGAATGATCGGCTTGACGGTTTAAACAGGTCTAAGCCACCGCCGAATGTCGCAATCCACCAGGTATTATGCTTGCCCGCCACGACATAGGTAATCTCATTATGGCAAAGACTGTTTGGGTTTTCGGGGTCATGGCTATATTTTTTTTGTCTCCCCGTTTTCGGGTCTTTTCGGATAAACCCGTTTGCTCCGCATAGCCATATAAGTCCGGTTCTTTCCTGAATAACGCCGGTTACGCGCTCAGTAAAAGGCGTGAATGGTGGGGTTTTCGGATAAGAATCCCCTTTATATAACTCGCTCAGCCAAGGGGCTACCCAAAATACGGAATCTTTAGAAACGAACGAGGTGAAGCACCAACGGCTAATTGGGTTTTTAGGGTCGTTTCCGACATCAAAAAATGACACTTTTTTTGTTACTGGATCATATTGATTCATACCCCCACTAAAAGTGCCAATCCAAATTTTTTTTGCCGCATCTTCGTTAATAAACGAAATAAAATCGTTGGCGTACGGGATTGTGTTTTGCTGGGGCGGACGGCTCAGTTTTTCGGGTTGCGTTTTATCATAGGTATGCCGGGTAAAAGTTCCGGTTTTCCGGTCCATCGTATGTAATCCATCACCAGCAGTGCCTACCCAAAAAGTACCTTCACTATCCTCAAAAATAGCCGTAATATGATTATCAATCAACGTTCCAGGGTTATTGGGGTTATGCATAAATCGGGTAAATTTGCCCGTTTTTGGATTAAATCGGTTAAGGCCGCCAAGGGTCATGGGGCTATTGTCAGATTTGAATGCGCTGCGCGTACCAAACCAAGTCGTTCCTTTTTTATCGGTATAAATAACCCTTATTTGATTGTCGCTAATGCTATTCGGATCGTTTTCGTTGTGTTGATAACGAGTAAATTTGCCCGCTTTTATATCAAAATAAGTTAAGCCATTATTTGTTCCGACCCATAAAAATCCTTTCTTGCTACCCCTTATCATCGTTACGGTATCGCTACATATACTTTCTTTATTTGTTGGTTTATAGGTGTAATGTTTAATAATCCCCGTTTTGGGGTTTAAACAATCCATCCCTTTTCCGAAGGTACCTATCCAGATTAAACCCGTTTCATCGGCATAAACGGTATTTAGCCAATTAATCGCCAGCGATTGTGGATTTGCCTGATCAGCATGGTAGGCTACTACCCGATACCCATCAGTGCGATATAAGCCATTTAACGTGGCAAACCACATATACCCTTCGGGGTCTTGCGTTATATCCACTACGCAACCATATCCAAATTCCGTGACTTTGAATTCGGGCAATTTGGCGAAGGTAATATCCTGTGAGTACGCATGAATAAATGGTGCAATAAATAATAAAGTAGATAGAATAAGAGCAGGGAAATAGGTCTTCATCGTAATGAATTTCTTAGCAGCGAAGGTGGAATGTTTTTCTTGAAATTTACTACTATTCTTCTGAGCCCCTTGCCTGACTCCCCTGGCGAGTAGGGTGTACGACTACTGAAGTAAGCGTTACCAAAACTAATCTAAAAACCCACACGGTCAACGCTGATCCCCTAAAAATCACGGTTTACCGTGAGGGGAAATCACGGCAAACCGTGATTGCAGGTGGGGTAGTCTTCGGAGACCTTTGTTGTGTTCAATCACTGTCTAATGGCCGACGAATTAACCACCCGACAACGCGACGTTCTCCGCCTGATTTGTGCCGAGAACTCAACCAACCAGATTGCGCGCATTCTACAGATTTCGGTCAATACGGTCGAGACCCATCGGAAGGCATTGTTCAGGCGGTTGGGAGTCAAGAATGCGGCTGGCTTAGTGAAGTATGCGCTTGAAAAAGACCTGCTTTAACGCCTGATTTCAAACTAACATACTCCATTGATTCACCATAAAAACGGTGGAGTAAGCAAGGGGGGCATCCCTGTTAAATAGGCTCTAAACGGAACTCGGTCATGCAATTTTTAGTCAGAATTCTATCTGGAAAGATACAGTGCTTTTGCCTGCTTTGCTGTTGGCTCGGCACACTAATGACCGTCCCGGCATCGGCGCAGACCACCCGCTATGTTTCGACCACCGGCACGAACGCCAACCCTGCCACCGCTACCAGTTGGGCCAGTAGCACGACTGATTTGCAGGGAGCCATCAACGCCAGCGCGTCTGGCGATCAGGTTTGGGTAGCGCAGGGACTGTATAAACCGACAACCAGTACCGGCCCTGCCAGCCGCACCATCAGTTTCTCGATGAAGCCGAACGTGGCGGTTTACGGAGGCTTTTCGGGCAGCGAAACTAATCTGGACGGGCGCGTACTGACCTATCCGTCAGCGACAACGTTGAGTGGGGAAATTGGCAATCCTGCCAGCCTGACCGATAACAGCTACCACGTGATCAAAAACGTTTCGCCCGTTGGTTCAGCCATTCTGGATGGTTTCATCATAACGGGCGGTTATGCCAACGGTAATACGTTTGAGGATGCCAGGGGTGGTGGCATATTTGGGTATATGCCCCTGATTCGGCGGTGCGGGCTTTTGAATAACTACGCAGGTTATGGGGGCGGGGCCATTTTCACCTGGGGCACCGGTGGACTGTGTCAATGTCCGGTGGTGATAAAGAACAGTTTGTTTCAGAACAACGTCTCAAACTTCTACGGTGGAGCCTTGTTTATTGATCGGGTAAATAACAACTCGGGGCCCAATCCCGAACTTACCAACTGCTCGTTTGTCAGTAACTCTGCGGTCAACGGTGGCGGGGCCATGTATAACGATGCCTATCAGGGTACGTGCAGCCCGCAACTCCTCAACTGTTCGTTCCAAAATAATGCCGTGCGACCAACGAGTGGCGTAGGCGCAGCAATGTGTAGTTCCGTTATATCTGGTGGTATCAGCCGACCAACCCTGACCAACTGTGTGCTGTTCAACAACGGCGGTGCCAACAGCCTTGCTGTGCCAACCTCGGTTTCGGCCACGTATAGTTTGTTCGATGCCTCTGTAACGGGCTACACCAGTGACCCGACCAATATCACGGTTACGGTATCCCCCTTTGCGTCGAACACCAGCAACGAACTCCGCACCTGCTCTCCGGCCATTAATCTGGGAGACCCTACGTCTGGCAGCCCGACCGTTGGCGAGACTGACGCAGCCGGAAACCCACGTAATTTTAACTATGGCCGGGTTGATATGGGAGCTTACGAGTTTCAGGCAACACCCTTCGTGTCGGTAGTATCGCAGCCCGTTGCGGCCTCGGTGGTTTGCGAGGCAACCCGCATAACCATACCCGCTGGTATCGAGGGGGCGGCAACGGGGTATCAATGGTATCGGGGCGCAACGGCACTTGCCAGCCAAACATCGGCAACGCTCACGATTCCCTCCGTCACCACGGCCAATGCGGGTAGTTATTCTGTGGTGGCGGTGGGCGTTTGTAACAGCGTAACGGCCAATGCATTGAACCTGAGTGTTGTGGTTAATACGATTGTTCCGCGCATCACGGGTGCGCTGACGATTTGCACGGGCCAATCCACAAAATTGGTGGCATCGGGTGGGCCACTATTTCGGTGGTCAACGGGTGTTTCCGCTACCACCGTCACAGTAGGTGGCGGGGTCTATTCGCTAACTGTTGTGCAGGGCGTTTGCTCGGCCAGTACATCGGCGGTGGTAACCGTAAATCCGCCCGTCACGGCTACTATTGGCGGCAGTTTGGCTATTTGTGTGGGCAGTTCCACCACGCTCACTGCCGGGGGCGGGTCGGGCTACTTATGGTCAACGGGTGCCACGTCGGCTAGTGTGGTTGTCGGTGTGGGGTCTTACTCGGTTGTGGTCAGTGATCCAATTGGTTGTTCGGCCACCACCGAGGTAACGGTAACCACTGCCTTTCCGCCCCAGGTGAGGCTTAATTCGGCCACCATCTGCCCCGGTCAGTTGGTGGTATTAAGACCCACAAGCGGGCAACTCAACCGGCAGAGTGTACCCAACGAACCCGCAGTCAATGTCCGGCTGATGGCGGGTGATTTTTCGGCTTATTGGTGGAGTACCGGAGCCACAACAGAAACCATCTCGACTAGCAACACAGGCACATACAGCGTTACGGTAAGCAACCAACAAGGTTGCACAGCAACGGCTTCAGCTTCGGTATCAGCATACCCGGAGACCGTTTTTACCAGGCAACCCGCTTCGCAGTTGGTGGCCTGTCCGGGTGCGGCTGTCTCAGCCAGTGTAGCTGCTACCGGTTCCGAACCTATTAGCTATCAGTGGTTTAAACTTGATGCTGCCAGAATCCCGGTGGCATTAACGGGTAATGGGTCGGCTACTACCGCCACGCTTACCCTGCCCGCGCCCACCACCGCCGACTCCGGCACGTACGTTGCGGTGGCTACCAGCACCTGTACCAGTATTACCAGCACCGCTTTTAGCCTGACCATTTTGTTGCCTATGCGACTGTATGTGAGCGCGTCGGCAACCGGAACCCGGACAGGCCTGACCTGGGCCGATGCCTTCACCGACCTCCAGGATGCCCTCCACTACGCCTGCCCAGGCAACTTGTCTGAGATTTGGGTTGCCAACGGGCTGTACAAACCAACTTCCGCCACCGGCCTCGCCGACCCCAACATCAGTTTC
>JBBQUC010000018.1:0-18492 GCA_038212815.1 Cytophagales bacterium | reverse complement strand
ATACAGCACCACCAGTAGCGTGAGTGAATAGATTTTGTATCGGCTGGTAATGAGTACATCCATCCCAAACGCCACCCTCGACCAGGCTACGATAGCCCCCGTGCCGATCAAAAAAGCCACGCTGCCCAGAAAAAATGCGTCGGCAGGCGACAACTTATGTTGCCAAAATCGGCGATACCCAATCAGGGCGGTTATGGCGAGTACACAACTCGTCATCATGGCTCCCAGCAGGGTGCAGGTAGTTAGTGGATTGCCAATGGGAATTACCTCGCCCGCTGAGCCGATAAACGCAAAAAAGCCCTGGATTAACGGCCCTACCGTTGGGTGCGCCACCGGATTTCCGGCAGGCTTCTCATAACCAACGAAATAGAGCGTGATGGCCAGAATGGCGGTGATGAGCCAGGGGAGAACCTTACTGAATCGTCGGTCCGGCCCGGTGAGGTACAGCAACACGACCCCAATGGGCCAGACTACCAGCCCGTTACCACTCGTCAGGGTGGCCAGCAGCCCCAGTAGCAGCGGCACCCAAAGCGGTTGCCTGGTGCTTAGCGCATATACTGCCCACAATACCCACAGCACTACGCCAAAGTTTTGCAGCGCGGCCATGCCCCAATACATATTCTCCCACTGCGAGAGGGTAAAGAGGAGCCAGGCTACCGGCACGGCATAGAGCAGGGAGTGCCGCCTGAGGGTTTCTTCCGCCCGCTGGAATAGGGCGATAAATAGGCCCAGCAAGCCCAACAGGCTTACATTGCCTACGGCCATAAGCCGTACATAGTTTAGTTTACCAAACAGGTGGTAATCCAGAAACGTAATGATGCGGTCATACACAATCCGGTGTTCGTTGTGCTGCCGCAAAAACTGATAGGCTTTACCTGTAAACGTTGGCTCGTGGTCGAGGCTATCCAAAAACTGCCGCAGTGCGTGGTCGTCCCACTTCGGTACGTTTACCGCGTAGTGCATCCAGGCAAGGCCGAACAGAAACACCGGCAAGGCGAGCAGAGAGACACCAATAAGGCGGGAGCGGTTGGTCATATAAGGAGTTTTCGGGTTATAAAAACTCCGTTAAGCAGGCAGCTATGTTCGCGGCATCTAAACCCGACAGTTGTTGGTGGTATTTCTGGTCGCCATATAGTCCATTGGGATACCCTTTGGCGGCCAGACTCACAAACCGCGAGGGGGTAGTGCCGTGTTCTAATAAGGGTATCGACAGTTGCTGAGCCAGCCCACCCACCGATACGTGTTCTTCAACTACCAGCAGGGGCTTACCCGCCCAGCGTTGGGCCAGGGTCAGCGGCAAATCGAGGGGGAGGTTAGTCGCCGTAAACACATCAAAATTACCCGTCAGCCCAGTGGTTTCCAGCGCAGTCAGCACGTTGGCTACTACCGGCCCTAATACCACCACAGTACCTTTTGCGGTTTCAGCCTGCACAACGTGTTTAAAGGTACCCGTGGTGTTGGCACCAGCGGGGGTGTTTGGCCCAGCTCCCAGCCGCAAATAGGCCGGGCGGTTTTCGGCTACAATCTGTTGCAGCATGGGGTCAACTTCGTCGGCAAAGGCCGGAATGTAGGTGTTCACGTTTTGCAGACCACTCAGGCAGGCCAGGTCTTCAATGGCATGGTGGGTACTGCCCATGATACCATAGCCGTAGCCGCCCCCATTGCCCACCAGGAATACGGGCATCCGGTGCAGGCACACATCGTTCCGAAACTGCTCCAGGCACCGATACACGGCAAAAGGAGCAATACTGTAGCAAAACACCTTATAGCCTTTATACGCCATCCCAGCCGCTACACCCACCATATTCTGCTCAGCCACGCCCGCGTTTATAAAGCGCGACCCCATCACCTCGGCCACGTTTTCGAGCGCGTTATAGCCCAAATCTCCCGTAATGAAGACAATACGGGGATCGGCCTTAGCCAGTTGCGCCATACTGGCAGCAAATTCTTTACGCATTATTTCCTCAAAATAATTGTATAACCTAAGGGATCATCGGCTGACCCCCAATTAAACCATAACGCCAAATGACCCCATATAGTCAGTAGGCCCATTAATGGAGCCAGTAGAACTAACAGCACTATCTTGACAGGTAGCCAAAGCAGCGAGGACATTAAGTTTGTCAACATACCCATGTACAGCACAATGCTTTTGTTCACAATAGCACTAATATCCGTACCTCGATTAATAATAGTTACCTCCGTAAACTGAGTAAATAACATGGCCAGCATCGTGGGCGTGTACCGATGATAATCGTACGGCTTGTAATGAAACCGGGCCGACCAGGGTATGGTAATAATACCAGTTCCCCCAGCTTTTACTACCCGATGCAT
The DNA here is from genome assembly GCA_038212815.1 of Cytophagales bacterium. GTDB lineage: Bacteria > Bacteroidota > Bacteroidia > Cytophagales > Spirosomataceae > JBBQUC01. The sequence continues at coordinate 16,161 of JBBQUC010000018.1, read as the reverse complement.
GTCTGCAATCAATTCATGAGGTTCAGCTACATGCTCAAGTACTTCCGTGCAAATAAAGTGGTCAATAGACTCCGTTGGGAAGGGAAGATGTTTTCCGTCATACGTAATAATCTTCTCATTCGTATAATCCCACTTGGCAGCGTCGACTACATCCAGCCCAATATACTCCGCTTGTTTGCTGTTCACTAAATGTTCAAACGGACAATTGCCACAGCCAATATCCATGATTTTTCCCCGGAATGTAGGTAGCTCTCTACTGAGCAGGGCATAAATAGTATTGAACTGAAAATCAACCAGCCAGCGCAAACAAAATACCAGTTTGCCGGTAAAACTATCGGGGGCGGTGTGCGACGGTGGCCTGAATCGTTCTTGAGAAACCATATTATGTGTTAACAACTATTTACCTTTTTGCTGTTCGATCAAGGCATTGATTTCGGCAGATGTTTTATAAGCCCGAGATCCTTTCCGAACCATTGTTCGAATGAACTTGGGGCGTTTTTTGGTCTCTTCAAAAATCTTGCTGATATACTCGCCCAGGAATGAAATACCCAACAAATTTATCCCGCCAAAGAACAAAATTAAAACGATGATCGTCGGAATGCCGTGCGGAATATCGGGGTATAGCAGTCGCCCAATTATTTGGGCAATGATGGCCACAAAGGATAGCCCGGTTAGCACAACCCCACCGTATGACATGGCTTCGAGCGGAGCGAAGCTAAACGAGAATATTGCTTTTTTGGCCCACCAAATATTCTTTGTCCAGTTATTAGTCGAAACGCCAAACATCCGCTCAGGTCGCACATAATCGACACCTGTCTGTTTAAACCCTACCCAGGCCCGCAACCCGCGTAGAAACTGCTCCGTTTCGGGTAGGGCTACCAGTTCCTTCACCACCTTGCGGTCGATGAGCGAGAAATCACCCGCATCGACCGGCACAGTGATGTACGACATCTTTTTAAATAGCCGGTAGAACGAGCGGTAAAAGAAATGAACGTAGGGTTTCATTTCGCGCTGCACCCGCACGCCATAGACCACATCGTTGCCCTGCTGCCACTGTTCGTAAAACTGTGGAATCACTTCGGGCGGGTCCTGCAAATCGCCATCCATCAGCACTACGGCATCACCCGTGGCCAGTTCCATACCACTCAAAAACGCCGACTGCGACCCGAAATTCCGGGAGTGTTTAATGGCTACCACGTTGGCATCTTTGGCGCAGATGCCCGCCAGCACCTCGTCGGTATTGTCGGGCGAGTTATCATTCACGAAAATAATCTCGTAGCGCACCCGCATCTCGTTGAAGGTTTTTACCAGCCGCTCGTACATGAACGGAATAGCCTGTGCGTCTTTATAACAGGCAATAATAGGCGAAATAACGGGATTAAGTGCGGGAGTCTGGAAAGCGGGCAGCACCCGGTCGGCATACTGATTCCGGGTTTGCCAGTCGGCGGTTTGGCGCAGGCCGTCGCGCAGCGACGTACGGGCCACCCAACCTAAATCGGTTTGGGCGGCTGTGGGGTTGCCATACCACTCGGCTAAATCCCAGGCTCGGTTGCCCATGCTACCCCACTGTGGAGTCAGGGTTACCCCGAACTCAGCTATGGCTATATCCACCAACTCGCGCATAGTGGTTTTCCGGCCCGTGCCAATGTTATACGACCGCCCCCGGATACGCGGACCCTTATTGGGGGAACCTACGGCCAGGGCAGCATCGGCAAAGGCTTCAACACAATCATCGACATACACAAAATCGCGGCTAATATCAGGGGAGACCAGGGGAGGGAGGCCACCCTGCCGGGCTTCTTCAACCAGGCGCGGAATGAGCCGATCGGGTTCTTCCCAGCCGCCATAAATAGAGTATAGCCGTAAATTGAGGGTGTTGAGTTGGTGCAGGCGGGCGTAATACTCCAGAATATACGCGCCGGACACCTTCGAGACGGCATAGTGGCTGTTAGGTTCTACGCGGTCGGTTTCGGCGGGGGCCGTGCAGTTAAATCCGTATTCAGAGCTGCTGCCAGCGTGGATATAGACCATATCGGGCGTGCAGTGTTCCAGAATATTTACTGTACCCAGCACATTGGTTTCGTAGGTCAGCGATACGTTTTTTTGTTTGCTATAGGCTCCGTAGGCTGCCAGGTTGAAAATGGTTTTGGGTTTATAGCGGGCAATCACCTCTTCTACCGATCTGTCGGACAGAATATCGCAGTGGATAATATTGGCGAAGGCAACATCAAGCAGTTTCAGCCGCCAGGCTTTGGTAGCATCGTGGGTGAGGGCATACACATCGGGCCGCAGGCGGTAGAGTTGCTCAAATAAATTAGCACCGATAAATCCGCTGGCTCCAAACACAAAAATTGGTCCGGGCAGTTGGCGGAGTTTATTGGTGAGTGGCGTAGTATCAGGCAGCATTCAGTAGCGATAGGGGGTTCCTTAACAATCAAAAATGGTATTGTGACTTCTGTTTTATTGTAAATAACGCTCCGTTACGTCGGACTGGGCCTGTTTGTACAGAGTTGGCGACATGGGTAAGTAGTGCCATTCGAGCCGGTTTTCCATGTAAGACACCCCTTTACCTTTTATAGTATGAGCAATAATAGCTTTGGGCAACCCATTTGGCGAGGCTATCAACTGGTCAATTGTGTAAGTAAGCTGGTCTATATCATGGCCATCGACCTCTACAGTCTCAAACCCAATGGCCTCCCACTTGGCGGGGCTGGCGGTGTCGCCCAGCACATCGGTAGTGTTACCAAAGCCCTGTAGGCCATTCTTGTCGATAAGCATCACTAGATTATCCAGTTTGTGCTGCATGGCAAAGTGAGCAGCCTCCCAGGTAGTACCTTCATTAGTTTCGCCATCGGAGAGCAACACAAATACGCGCCCATCGTTCCCCAGTAGTTTATTGGCATGAGCAATGCCTGCACCAATGGGCAGGCCATGCCCCAATGAACCGGTGGCAAACGGAATACCTTTGTGCTGATTGGGCGCGGGATGGGCGGGCAGGGTAGTGCCATTCTGGTAGTAGGTAGCCAGCTCGGCATCCGAAATATCGCCGAGGTAATGCAGGCAGGTGTAGAGTGCCGCTGCCGCATGGCCTTTCGAGAGCATGAACGTATCCTGTTCGCGCTTGCGGAGGATCAGGGTAGCAATCATGAGGTCGATGCAGCTAAGTGCACAGCCAATATGCCCGGCATTAGCCTGGTTATACAGTCCCAGCACATTCAGCCGTAGCTGCCCGGCCAGTATTTTTGTCTGAATACGTTCGGTTGTCACAATAGTCTTTCTGGTTGTGATTTCTCTACATTCTTATTTTCTAATACCTGTACGTTGTTCCCTTAAAATCAAAAATAGTGATTTTCTGCCCTGTTTTTCCCTTCACCAGCACAATCTTATCGTGTTCATTCGCATCAATACGCTGCCAATAATCCGCCGTTGGTGGCAAATAGACATTGACCAACTGAGCATCGAGCAGAGCAACTGATGAGTAGGTTTTGTCGATAGAATCCGCATAAATGATCCGCTTCATGTTTGGGTACAGGATGGTATCGCCAACTCTATAGCGTTGCTTAAGTTGCTGAGCTGAAGACCAGTAAGGGTTTTTAATCCGAGGTGCGCTGAAATACGTGTATTTAGGTTCAGTACCGGCATAAATCTGACGGAGAAGTTGGCCAACAAAGCCTGCCTGCACAAGCAGTATGCCCGCCAGTGGCACACTGAACCACCAGCGTTGTTCAACGAGCTGTTGCAAACCGAGGGCAATCAGGATACAGGCATAGGGGAATGAAAACCCAGAATACCGCTGGGTGATGCCAAAGGTATGACCGGAACGCCAAGCCATGAACAATAGAAAAAGCGTAGGAATAAATGTCAGAAGTACTAACAGGATAAAGGTTTGCCGTTGTTGCCCACTAGTTGCTTCTGCCAGTGAGCGCACAATCAAATACCCCATCGGCACGGCTGCCGATAACACCAGAAACCGGAGGGGAACAACCGTGTACATGGGCAAACCGGCCAGCAACAAACCCGCAAATGCTACCTTGACCCAGGTAGGTGGTTTGTCGACGGCAAAAAAGCGATGAAGTAACCCCGTTGCCAAGCCCCCCAGCAGTAAGGCCAGCAGCGAATTTCGGATACCCAGCAATGCACCGCCTAAGCCGTTGGTGATGATGAATAAATCGGAAAAAATAGGAACTCCCCGCTTGATGATGGTCATGAATGTGGCCGGATAAATGGGGCCAAAGGGACTACCTGTTGGGTTTGTAAGGGCAATGTTTCGGTAAAACTTAGCCTGATAGGCCAGAGTCTTTATATGCCAATACCCACTTCCGTATAAAAACCAGGGCAGCGTGAGCAGGGCACCAAAAAGAGCGGCCGCTCCCAGCCATACCCACGTACTTAGCCGACGCACGTACAACAAGGCATAGGCGGCATGGCCTAAAAAAACAGTAGCGGTCAGGTAGTGGCTGTAGATACACAAGGCAACTAATAGCCCGTAACAGCCATACAACACCAGCGGTTGTTTTGATTGCGGTTGCAGTTGGCGTTCTACAATCACCCCAAATACGTGCGTTGCCAGCAGGGTCATAAAAAACGTCAGCGAGTAGGTACGGGCCATTTGGCTATAGGCAATAAAAAAAGGCTCTACAGCCGCCAGTCCACAAGCCAAAAGGGCCAATGCTTCCGTCTGATCGGGTGCTTTCAGGCGGATATGCCGTTTTACGAACGCATACAGCAGACCAATCGTAAGTGTGCTAAAAATTACCGAAGGTAGCCTAATGGATAAATCGCTCAGGCCAAAAACTTTTATCCAGCACCACAGTATCCAGAAGTAGAACGGACTCCCAATATCGCCCCGGGCATTAGCCTCCATAAAGTCGGCGAGGGTTTTGGGCTTCCAGAATTGCCGGGGGGTGAAATACGTTTGAGTGAAGACATCGCGCTGGTTGGCTCCTTCCAGGCAAACCCCCTGGCTAATGAGCAGCGTCGATTTTTCGTCGAAGTAAATTCCGTATGTACCAGCCCGATAGAGCCGTAGTCCTAAGGCAATGATAAGAATTCCACCCAGTATAAGTAAGCGGTTGCGAGTAGTGATTGTGGGCATACAGCCACAAAAGTACGGCCATTTTCTGGCAACTACATTTTCAGGATGGTGAATTCTACCCTCCGGTTCAGTTTGCGCTTCTCGTCGGTCTCGTTGCTGGCAATAGGTTTGCTTGGCCCCCACGCTTTGGTCTGGATGCGGCTGGCGGCAATGCCTTTCCCCAACAGGTACTCTTTTACTACCCGAACGCGGTCTTCCGATAGCTTCATATTCGGCTCCCAGTCGCCCTGGTTATCCGTATGACCCTCCACCAGCATCTCCATGCCGGGGTATTTCCGGAGCATATCGACCACATGGTTCAACTCCTCTTCGGCACCGGGGATGAGGGTGTATTGGCTCTGCTCGAACAGTACTTCGCGCATCACAATTTTCTGACCCTGCTGAATCGGGATCAGGTAAATGTTGCGCCGGATGTCGCGATACTTCTTGTCTTTACTCAAATCCAGCGGTTCACTCGCCGGAAAATACCCGTCTTTCTTCGCCGTAATGGTATATATTTTCTGGGTAGGCAGCACCATTTTATACTCCGCCGTTTCGGGGTCGATCTCGGCTTTGGCCACTTCTTTGTTGTCTTTCGGACTCATCGTAACCACCTCGGTGGGCACGGGCTTTTTACTGAGGGCATCCAGCACCTGTCCCGATACCAGGGCTACCGGATCGGGTTTGATGGCTGGGTAGAGCTTCAGCCGAAATATATCATCTTCGCCCAGCGAGTTGGCACTGGAGCTGAGGTAAGCATAGTCTCCAGCCGCCGGAATGGTGAAGTACCCATCCCACTCGGCGGTGTTGATGGCGGGGCCGAGGTTAGCGGGGTCGCTCCAGTTCAGCCAGGTATCATCGAGTCGGCGGGTTACAAAAATATCCCCATCGCCAAACCCGGGGTGGCCCAGTGAGGTAAAATACAGCGATCGCCCGTCGGCAGCCAAAAATGGTGAACTTTCGGCTTCGGCAGTGTTCACTACCGGTCCAATCGACTTCGGCTCGGACCAGGTGCGGTCTTCCTGCAAAAACGATACGTAGAGGTCGCGGTCGCCGAGGGCATCTTTCCGCTGCACGGCCAGAATCATGACTTTGCCGTTGGGAGCCACGGTGAACTCCAACTGGTTTTCTTTGTGCTGGTTGTAATTCTTATTGATTTTACACTCGACGGGCATACTCCAGCCATTGCGTGTGCGGATCGACCGCGACACCCCAAAAGACAATTCTCCATCGGGTTTATAGACGTTGATGAGGTAGATGGTGCGCCCGTCGGGCGAGATGCCGCTGATGGCATTGTCGCCGGTGGTATTAATCGGTGCGCCAATGTTCACGGCCTCATTCCAGGCATCGCCAGTGCGGGTGGCGGTCCAGACGTCCTGCACATCGGGGCGACCCATATTGCCTTTGTGGTTCTTGCGGGTGAAGTACAGCGTACGGCCATCGGGCGAGATAACGGGTGCTACCTCTTCGCCGGAGGTATTGATGGTGCGCCCCAGGTTTTCTTTCTGGATAGCCGCCGGGGTTTCGGCAGAGACATTCACGGCTACTTTAACGGGCGTTTTACTGTCGCTGATGCCAATCGCGTCGATCTGATTTGGCCCTTTAATCCGGCTACCATTCAGAAACACCTTCACTTCGCGCACCAGAAACGCCGAGTCTTTCGGGAAAATACGGAGCATCCCATCGGTGCGGGGCAGGGCTTCGGGGTTGGTATAAACCGGGTATTCTCGGCCCTGCTCGTCGTACAGTATCACCCGGATCACCGCGCCGGGGTTGATGTTTTCGGCAATCAAGACCTGTCGGGCCAGTTGGGGTGTCTCGAACCCCACCCGTATCCACTCTTCCGACGGACTATCGGGATACAACGGCGACCAGGCACAGGGGCTATCGGCCAGATTCGGCAGCACACTGGGTTTGCCCAGCACCTGCGTGGCCTTGTACTGCTGCCCGCCCCCGTCGCCCCGCCCCTCCGACGAAAAAGACACCACGCGACTAGCCCACTGCACCTGCTGGGTAGATACAGTAGGGAGTTTAGCGGATTGAGTCTGGGCGTTGGCACAGACTGTCAGCGATAGCAATAGACCTGATAACAGTCTTTTCATTCGTTGGTATTTTACCTCACGGCAGCGGCCTTCATAATGACGGTTTAAACTCTAAATTCACATCCGTATCTACGCCGTTGACGGGTGCCCGCTGGCGTAACGTCATTTTTGACCGACTCAGGTCAACCAGGGGGAACTGGCCTTTAAACCCGGTAACGTTCACGTCGATGGCTTTGTTATCGGCGGTTAAATACCAGGTGCCACCGTTAACTACCTGCTTGGTTTTAGCATCCAGTGCCCGAACGGTGTTGTTGGCTTTAAATTCCATAGTCAGATAATACAGGGCCGTGGTTGCCAGGTTTAGCTTTCCCGTAGCAATGGGTTGCCCGCTGGTATCGTTCACCCGGTCGAGGAGCCACGGATTAGCCACGAGCAGGTCGGTCTGGCCACTGGCCGTTACAACCGGGTTCGGATTGGCACTATCGTCTTTACAGGCAACCATCAGGCCAAAAAAGAGGGTGTAAGCCAACAGAGACAAAAAAGTTTTCATAGCTGGTCTATTCTATATGCATAACTACTAACGTCGGAAGCGGGTTATAGCGTGTAATTCGTTTTCTTTGGGCCTAATTTACTCGTTTTGCCGAAAACCCCCGCTATGAACCTTCTCAATGGCCGTTTCCAGTCTGTCTGTTGGCCCGCGCTGCTGGGAGGTTTTGTGCTGCTTTGGGGAGCACCTACGGGCAGTTGGGCGCAACTCCAGTGCGCTGAACGGCTGGCATTCACACCCGTAAGCCAGCCTAACCAGATCGAGTGGACAAAATTCCCGGAGTTCACCCTGCCCTTTCCAGTTATTTTTGGTGGCCCCCGCTTTGGCGATACCAATGCCCAACCGCTTAAACACGGATTCAGCCACATCACCCAGGTGCAACCCGCCGAATTTCTATCGAAAGTGGGGGCTGGCCAGCGGGCTATCGACTGGTACGGTTTCGCCTACGGCCTCGGTCAGCCCTGGGAAATCCTCCAGAGTCCGTGGAATAATGACCTGACTGCTTACCGGAAAAAATGGGAGCAATACCTACGCGAGGTATCGGGCGGACAAACCAACGCCCAGGGCAAATACATCCTCTCGGCCAGCCTGCTGATGGTGGACATTGAGCGGCAACTAGCCTCCGATGCGGGTATCCTGACACTCAAAACCAATCCGGCCATCCCAGACCGCTACCGCCAACTGCCCGACGATGCATTTATCAATCGGTATAAAAAAGACATGACCGCCCTCTATGCCACTGGCCTGGCTTACATTCGGCAGCGGGCCGACCTAACGGGGATTTCCCTGCTGACCTACAATGACGTGCCAGTGCGGAATGCCTACCTGAACGCCATTGCCAACACCTGGGCCGACTGGACAACTAACCTTAACCGGGTCAACTACCTCCTGCGTGACACCACAGCTATCGGCCCGGTGGGAGGGCCTTTTTATTCCCAACTCGATTACCTGATGCCTTCGGCCTACTACCAATATACCTACCCCAACCCCCTGGCGGGCGATTATCTAGGGTATTTGCTGTTTGAAACCGAAGTGAACCGGGCGTGGAGTACCAAACCCGTGATGCCGATAGTGTGGCTGCGCTACAACAATGCCGATGCCGGGGCGCGGTTTATCGAACCGTTTCAGGCCGAAGCCACAGCCATCTTTCCCTTTTTTTCGGGGGCAAAGGCTCTGTGGCTGTGGGAAGACCCGCCGTTTACCAATGCCCGGCAGGATGTCTATGCCGTGTATGAACACTTCATTCATGGCCTGTATCGGCTCTCGCGGTTCAGTGATATGTTTTCGGGTACGTACGAACTAGTGATTGACAAACCCGCCCGCGACCTGCTAAATACGCAGGCACCGGTATGGCGGGGCGTGGTTAAAAATAACAAACTGCTGGTAGCCGCTCATAATCCCTACGCTGCCGATAACCAAAAAACTACCCTCCCTATTCAGTATAAAGGCTGGCAGCAGACCATTACCCTGACGGGCAAAGAGGTTTATCTCTGCCTATTCGATCTCTCCATTACCGCTATTGAACCAATCCCAGCCCTGCGTGTTTTCCCGAATCCGGCGCAGGCAACCGTTACCATACAGGCTAATAACCTACCCGGTTTAACCGCACAGGTGGACATACTAAACCTGGCAGGACAGGTATTAACCACGCAAACCGTATCGGCCACGATCCTCGCCAATGGGGTAACGATATCGACCCAAACCTGGCCAGCGGGCTTGTACATACTGCGGGTTCATACCGAGATTGGCCTGGAAACAAAACTAATTATGAAACCGTGACCTCTGCCGTGAGGTGCCCAACTATGAACCAGCTCCAATACGAAACCAGCCCGTACCTGCTGCAACACGCGCACAATCCGGTGGATTGGCTACCCTGGGGCGAGGAAGCTCTGACTAAAGCCCAAACAGAAGACAAACCGATTCTGGTCAGCATTGGCTACTCGGCCTGCCACTGGTGCCACGTGATGGAACGCGAGTCGTTTGAAAACGAAGCGATTGCCGACGTGATGAATGCCCATTTTGTGTGCATTAAAGTGGACCGCGAGGAGCGGCCTGATGTGGATGCCATTTACATGGAAGCGGTGCAGGCAATGGGGGTTGGCGGAGGCTGGCCCCTCAACGTGTTTTTACTGCCCGATGCCCGGCCCTTTTATGGACTGACCTACGCGCCCCCTAAAAACTGGCAGAATCTATTACTGAGTGTTCGCTCAGCCTTCGGTGCGCAGCGCGACGAACTGGTGCGCTCGGCACAGAGTTTTGCCGAGCATCTCCAAACACCCGAAGTTACCCGGTTTAATCTGGTGGCCGATGAACCGCTTTTTACCCCGGAGAACCTCGACGCTATGTACCGCAAGCTGGCGGCTAACTTCGATACAGACTGGGGCGGCACAGGCAGGTCGCCCAAATTTCCGATGCCCGCCCTATACGGGGCGTTGCTGCGTTACGCCGATTTCACGGGCGACGCGTCGGCATACCATCAGATTACCCTTACGCTGAACAACATGGCCCTGGGAGGTATTTACGACCAACTGGGGGGGGGCTTTGCCCGGTATTCGGTAGATCGGTTCTGGTTTGCCCCCCACTTCGAGAAAATGCTGTACGACAATGCCCAACTGCTAACCATCTATAGCGAAGCCTACGCGCTGACCGGCAGTGCCTTGTACCAGCAAACGGTGGCGCAGACCATTGCCTTTCTGGAGCGCGAACTGCTCAGCCCCGAAGGTGGGTTTTATTCGGCCCTGGATGCCGATAGCGAGGGGGTTGAAGGTAAGTTTTACACCTGGACAACCGCTGAACTCCAGTCGCTGCTCGGTGACGAATTTGCCTGGTTCGCCGACTTATACAGCATCACGCCCGAAGGCAACTGGGAGGAAGGGCACGGAGTAAATATTCTGCACCGCACCAAAACCGACCCGTCGTTTGCCTCGCAGATGGGCTGGACTGAGGCCGAACTCGCCGGGCGACTGGCTCCCATTCACGCCCGACTGATGGTCGTTCGCGATGGGCGTATCCGGCCTGGTCTCGATGATAAAATTCTCTGCTCCTGGAATGGGCTACTGCTGAAAGGACTCGTAACGGCTTACCGCATGTTCAACCAACCCAATTATCTGACCCTGGCCCTGCGGCTGGCGCAGTTTATCACCCACAAGCTGAAAGACCCCCGCAACGGGCGACTCTGGCATAGCTACAAAACCAGTGCAACGGGCAGTGGGCGGGCTAAACAGGCGGGGTTTCTGGAAGATTATGCCGCCGTGATTGATGGCTTGATTGCCCTCTACCAGGCTACTTTTGCCGAGCAGTGGCTGCTGGAAGCCGACCAGCTTACGCAGTATGTACTGACCCATTTCGACGATCCTGCCGAAGATTTGTTTTTCTTTACCGACTGCAACGCCGAAGACCTCATTGCCCGCAAAAAAGAGTTGTTCGATAATGTCATACCGGGGTCGAACTCCATGATGGCCCATAATTTATTCGCCCTGAGTCTGTTGCTGGATCGTCCGGCTTATGCCGACCGGGTTGACCGGATGCTGGGCCGGGTTCAATCCTTGCTGGTTAAAGAAGCCCGCGACATGACCCATTGGGCGGCTCTGTATGCCCTGCGGGTGCGACCCACCGCCGAGATTGTGATTATGGGGCCAGATGCGCTTGCTTACCGACAGCAACTCGACAGCCAGTTTATGCCCAACAAAGTGCTGGCTGGTTCCGAAAAAACGGTATCGGCCCAGCACCCCGTGGCCCTGCTGCACGGGCGCGGCCCCATCGACGGCCAAACCGCCATCTACGTTTGCTATAACCGCACCTGCCAGTTGCCTGTAACCGAGGTAGAAGCAGCGTTGTGGGTACTAACTACTTGAACAAAGGTCATGTCGTCAACAGCAGGATGCTGTTTGAGACAACTACCCATACAACCATCTCGTTAACAACCATGCGCCCCTACATCCTGGCCGAAACCAATTACAAGGCCACCAAAGATACCCGCTTCGACCTAGCTATTTTGCCCTGGGGAGCCACCGAAGCGCATAACTACCACCTCCCTTATGCTACTGATGTGCTGGAGGCAGATGCTATTGCTGCCGAAGCCGCCCGCATTGCCTGGGAACAGGGCGCACGGGTAATTGTGCTGCCCACCATCCCGTTTGGGGTGAACACCGGGCAGACGGATATTCTGCTCGACATCAACATGAACCCCAGCACCCAACTAGCCGTGCTGAACGACATAGTGGCTGTATTGAACCGACAGGGCATCCATAAGCTGCTCATTCTGAACAGTCATGGTGGTAACGATTTTAAGCAGATGATTCGGGAACTGGGGGTACGCTACCCGGCCATGTTTATCAGTACCTGCTTCTGGTTTAACGTGCTGAACCGGGCTACTTACTTTGCCGAGAAGGGCGACCATGCCGACGAGTTGGAAACCAGTGTAATGCTCTACCTCCATCCTGATCTGGTGCTGCCACTCGATGAAGCAGGCGACGGGCAGGCTAAACGCTGGCGGATAACCGCCCTGCGCGAAGGTTGGGCCTGGGCCGAACGGCAATGGAGCAAAGTATCTACCGATACGGGCATTGGCAACCCCAAACAAGCCACCACTGAGAAAGGCGAACACTTTTTCGCCGAACTGACCCAAAAAATCAGTACCCTGCTGGTTGACCTGGCTCAGGCCGATCTGAGCGATTTGTATGAATAGCCCATGTTCCCAAGGTTTAGCCGTACTTTTGGGGTATGATAAACCCGCAACAGGCCGCCCACACCCTGGCCAATCTTGGTATCCCGGCCCTGAACCCCATGCAGGAGGCTGCCAGCCGCGCCATTGCTCAGGATACCGATACGGTGCTTGTGGCCCCGACTGGGTCGGGTAAGACAGTGGCGTTTCTGCTGCCTATTCTCCAGTTACTCAAACCCGATCAGCCTACTGTTCAGTGCCTGATTCTGGCTCCCACCCGCGAACTGGCCGGGCAAATTGAGCAGGTCTGGAAAAAAATGGGTACGGGGTTAAAAGTCAATGTTTGCTACGGTGGGCATTCGGTCGAGACCGAAATCAGGAACCTGAGCAACCCACCGGCCCTGCTCATTGGAACACCCGGTCGGATTGCCGACCACCTGACCCGTCGCTCGTTCTCGACCGAGGGAATTACTACCCTGGTGCTCGACGAGTTCGACAAATCGCTGGAACTGGGTTTTCACGACGAGATGCGGTTTATTGTGGAGCAACTGCCCAACCTCCGCAAACAGGTGCTGGTGTCGGCCACCGACGGGATAAAAATCCCCGATTTTGTGCGGCTCTATAACCCGGTGAAAGTGGTGTTTCGGGCTGATGAAGACACGCCAGCGGCTCTGACTACAAAAGTGGTGTATGCACCCGAAAAAGACAAAATCGACACCCTCTTTCACCTGCTTTGCACCCTCGAATCTGAAGCGGCCCTGATTTTTCTGAATCACCGCGAAGCCGCCGAGCGTACCCACGACCTGCTGGCCGAACGCGGGATTCAGACGATGGCGTATCATGGCGGTATGGAGCAACCCGACCGCGAACGCGCCCTGATTCAGTTTCGGAACGGCAGCGTTCGGTATCTGATTACTACTGATTTAGCGGCTCGTGGACTCGATATTCCCGAAATGAAGTACGTGATTCACTACCACTTACCACTCCGGGAGCATGAGTTTGTACACCGCAATGGTCGCACCGCCCGGATGCACGCGTCGGGTACGGCCTACGTGATTCTCCACCGCGACGAACCCCGCCCGGACTTTCTGCCCGACTCGCTGGAAAGTGTGTCTCTACCAGCCAACGACTCCACCACTGGAAAACAGGAACACCTGCCTAACCCGCCCGACTTTGTGACGCTGTACATCAGCGGGGGCCGTAAAAACAGGCTCAACAAAGTGGACATTGTAGGGTTTTTCTCCCAAAAAGGCCAACTCGACAAAGGCGACCTGGGCCGTATCGACGTGCAGGATTTCATCTCGTTTGCCGCCGTAAAGCGGGAGAAAGTAGCGGGTCTGCTGGCCCGAATCAGCCAGGAAAAAATGAAAGGTAAGAAATACAAAATTGAAATAGCCCGGTAGGATTGGGTCAATCAGGCTCCACCCCATCGCGGGTACTAAAACCCAGGCTCCCACACAACATTCGTGTAATAAAACCCACCAATCGCCGGGCCGCCGATAAAGGTGTAATACGGCTTGTTTGCGATATTCGTGCCCCCTGCTTTCACCAGCAGATGAATCGACTGTAGCCGGTAACTCACCTGGGCATCCAGCGTGTTAATGGCCGACACCTGACCCGTTGCCAACTCTGACTGCCATAAAAACGCATCCTGGTGTTTGTAATTGACCGAAACCCCCAAACCCCGCCACAAAGCAACATTCGAGAGGCTGAGGTTCGTAATCCAGCGCGGGGTATTGAATGAACTCTCCAACCCGTCGCCATTGTCGGCGCGGTCGATCCGGGCAAACGACGCATTGCCGCCTACCGACCAGTTCTCGCTCAGGCTATAGCGAACCCCTATACTCGCTCCGTAATTATAGACTTGAGCCTGTGAGTTGGTCCAGAGCCGATACCGATTCTGGGTGGTCGAGGACGAGAAATAATAAGCCAATGAATCGGGATTACTCCCTTTCGCCAGGTTTGCATTCACCTGCGCGATAAAGTCCTGGTAAGCTGAGTAGTATACGTCAGCATCTACATAAAGGCGTTGGCCGAAAAACAGCCCCTTGTAGCCCATCTCCACGCTTTTCACCTGTTCGGGTTTGAGATACGTATAGGGGCTTTGTTTCAGAAGTCCTTTGTTTTTCTGAATGGCCTGAGCGGTAGGGAGTTTATTGGTGTTCACATCGGTGGTGATAGCCGACTGAAAGGCGTTGATCGAGGTGGCTAAGTAAGCATTTTCATAAATGCCCTGCGACATGATCGGTAAGCCACCTACCCGTTTCACCCCCCCCGAATTAATATTGGTGAACCCCTCGAACAAAGAAGGGAACCGGTATCCATTCTGATACGAAAGCCGAATGTTGTGCGCTTCGGTGGGCGAATACACCACCGATAGCCGGGGGTTGAGCCGGGCGGCAAAGTAAACGTTTTTGTCGAGCCGTAACGAACCGGCCACCTTCAGTTTATCAGTCAGAAACTGGCGACTAAATTGGACAAAGCCCCCTGTTTTGCCGTAAATCAGATTTTGGCCCGGCTCGGTGGGGTTGATGAAATAATTACCATCCGGGAAAACCACATACCGCCGAAAATCGAACCCCATCTGAATGGTTAGGCCCGTCTGCCGACGAAACCGTTGCCAGAGTACCCGCGTCGGTTCAACTTGCCCTTCAACGTGATACATCCAGGACTGCACCCGCAGGGCCGCGCCAATGTCCCAGTTGTTAATGTCGCGGAGTTTAGCAATCAGGTCGTTAAACGGGGCTGTACCCGGCATCGGACGACCTTTATCGGCGGTGGAGCGGGCATCGCGCAACGCATCCGGTACAGCCAGACCTGCTTTAGTATCGGTATTGACCTGGTTGGTAAAATCGGTAAACCACTGGTTATCGGTCTTAAATGACTTGTCGATGTTTTCGGACATGGACCGGATGTTGTAGGAGTCGCCCGTGTTTTCGTGGGTCTGATAGGCCCGAATTTGCCCGGAAGGTGTAGTTAATGTTAGGCTGTGCTGGTTGAGCCGGTAGTTGTCGAGCCGAAAGCGGTTGGTGCGCTGATACACGTTATCTAACGCAGCACCCTGATAGGTATAGGCCAGTTCGACCTGTGGCGAGAACCGATAATGCAGGGAGAGATCACCCCGCAGATTCTGCAATCGGTAATCCGTAGCTTCGGCTTCGTAATAACCCGTTCGGCCAATGCTATACCGTTTGCCACCCAATGTCAGGGTTCGGCGGTTGGCCGATTCGTTGCCATAGCCATTTACGGGGTCGTAGGCCGGGTTATCGGCGCCAAACAGGTTGAGCGAGGCATTGCCATTGGGGTTGAGATCATCGCGGTTACCGGCCACCCAGTCGTAGCCCCGCTGATACACGACGTTAATCTTGACCGCGAAATGGTCGCTCAGTCGGTAGGCATACCGGAGGGAGGTTTCTGAGTAGGCTTTAGGCGATACGGTAGCATCGTCTAGGTGGTTGAATCCTGTTTTCTGCCCGATACTTAAGCTCGGCGAATCGAAGGGACTGCGCGTCAATATATTCACTAAGCCGTTTAGCGCGTTCAGGCCGTAGAGAGCCGAGGCAACGCCCGGCACGAGTTCGACCTGACGAATATCTAAATCCGACGGGGCCAGGGCACTGGCAATGGGTGCGCCAATGTGGGGTGCCTGGTTATCGCGGCCATCAACGAGTTGAACGAAGCGGACATTGGTGGTGGCGGCAAAGCCCCGCGTATTATAAACTTTGAAGCCCAGGCTGGAGGTGAGCAGTTGAACGCCTTTGATGTTTTCGATAGCATCGAAATACGACGGTTGCGCGGAGAGCCGGATGCGCCGGGCATCAATCACATCAATACT
>JBBQUC010000017.1:0-18678 GCA_038212815.1 Cytophagales bacterium | reverse complement strand
CGCTGTTCAGTTGCTTGCTAAACAAAAGGTTAAATATACTTATGGTATTCTGGAGCGGCAGTTCCGGGGCTTGTTTCACCGTGCTCAGGTGAAAGCAGGGATTACCGGAGAAAACCTGCTGAAACTTTGTGAAGCCCGTTTAGATAATACTGTATATCGGTTAGGTATTGCTTCCACCCGCCGGGCAGCCCGCCAATTGGTTGGCCACAAGCATATTGTAGTCGATGGTGAGGTGGTAAACATTGCCTCTTACTCATTAAAACCCGGACAGGTAATTGGGGTTCGGGAAAAATCAAAGTCGCTCGAAGCCGTAACGACCAGCCTATCGGCGCGGAATGCCAAGCGTTACAACTGGCTGGAGTGGGATGGTCAACAGATGGAAGGTAAATTTATCAGCTATCCTGAGCGCGATCAAATTCCAGAGAATCTCAACGAGCAGTTGATCGTCGAATTGTACTCGAAGTAATTTCATAGATTGTTAACACCAACACGTATGTCAATATTAGCTTTTCAGATGCCCGATAAGGTGGTTATGGAGAAATCCGACGACCGCCACGGTGTGTTTGAGTTCAAGCCCCTTGAAAAAGGGTACGGAGTAACGATTGGTAACGCCCTCCGGCGTATTCTGTTGTCGTCGCTGGAAGGCTACGCCATCACGAGTGTGAAGTTTCCGGGCGTATTACATGAGTTCTCATCCATAGAAGGTGTTGTTGAAGACGTGACCGAGATTATCCTGAACCTGAAAATGGTTCGGTTTAAGAAAGTCTCCGACATGGTTGACAACAAGATTACCGTTACTATTAAAAATTCGGCAGTATTAAAAGCTGGCGATATCAATAAATTCACGGCATCGTTTGAGGTGTTGAACCCCGACCTGGAGATTTGCCATCTCGACAATACCCGTGAACTGGAAATGGAAATCATAGTGGAGAAAGGCCGGGGCTATATTCCGGCTGATGAACCCCGCGCTAATGAACCAGCGTTTGGCCATATCCCGATTGATGCTATTTATACACCGGTGAAAAACGTAAAATACAGCGTTGAAAACACTCGTGTAGAGCAAAAGACCGACTATGAGCGGTTATTGCTCGATATTGAAACGGACGGTTCAGTTCACCCTGAAGAAGCACTCAAAGGCGCGGCACATATTCTGATTCAGCATTTTATGCTGTTTTCCGATCAGACGATGACCTTTGAAACCCCGAAACTTGAAGAAGAAAGCGTGGTTGATGAAGAAATGCTGCACATGCGCAAGCTTCTGAAAACCCAGCTATCTGACCTTGATCTGTCGGTACGGGCTTATAACTGCCTTAAGTCGGCAGAAATTCGCACCCTTGGTGATCTGGTTCGGCTCGAAATTTCGGATATGATGAAGTTCCGTAACTTTGGTAAGAAGTCACTAACGGAGCTAGAGCAGTTGGTAGCCGAAAAAGGGCTGACCTTCGGTATGGATGTTGTGAAATATCGTTTAGATGAAGATTGAAAAATGAGACACGGTAAAAAAGATAACCACCTTAGCCGGACACACTCGCATCGCGAAGCGATGCTGGCAAACATGGCTGTTTCGCTGATAATGCATAAGCGGATCGAGACCACGGTAACCAAAGCTAAAACGCTGCGGAAATACGTTGAGCCGCTGCTAACGCGGGCCAAGGAAGACAACAACCAAAACCGGAAGATCGTCTATCAATACCTGAATCATAAAGAGGGCATGAAAGAACTCTTTGGGGTAGTAGGAGACAAAATTGCCAATCGGCCCGGTGGTTATACCCGTATCATCAAGCTGGGCAATCGCGTAGGCGACAATGCTGATACCTGCCTGATTGAACTGGTCGACTTCAACGAAACGTTGCTGGCTGCAGCAGCTGAAAAGGCGGCTACCAAAACGCGCCGGAGCCGTCGCGGAAGTGGGGCTGGCAAAACTGTCGATGCTACTGCTGGCCCGGCTGTTGAAGATACTACCGCTGAGGTAATTGATGAACCTGTTGCTGAAGTGCCGGCTGTGGAAGCCGCTGCTGAGGCACCGGAAGTAGCCGCTCCTGAAGCTGCTACCGAAACAGATGAACCCAAAAGCTAATGCAGTTATTCCATTAATACAGAAAAGGGTTAGCCGATACCGGGTTAGCCCTTTTTTTTGACCTATTTTCTAAAAACGCTCAAAATGAAACATACGCAACAACCCGAAGCCCTGTTGGTTTTGCAGGATGGTTCGGTTTTCAGGGGGCTCGCACTCGGAAAACGAGGCACCGCTGGGGGCGAGATTTGCTTCAATACCGGCATGACCGGCTACCAGGAAATCTACACCGATCCATCGTATTATGGACAGGTAATTATTAACACCACATCGCACATCGGTAATTACGGCGTGCAGTTGGGGGCAGAAGAAGAGTCAGCAGGGATAAAAGTGCGGGCAATGGTCTGTAATTTCTTCTCCCCGATTCATTCGCGACACACGGCCGATGGCTCATTGCAACAGTATTTTGAGCGAGCTGATATTGTGGGAATTCATGGGGTAGATACCCGGCAGTTGGTGCGCCATATTCGGGATAAAGGCGTGATGAATTGTATTATCTCCTCCGAAATTCTAGATCCACAACTGCTGATGGCCGAATTACAGAACGTGCCTGATATGGAAGGGCTTGAGTTGTCATCGGAGGTATGTATACAGCAGGCTTATGAAATAGGTGCTGCAACGGGTACGTTCAAAGTAGCTGTGCTGGATTTGGGCGTAAAAAAGAGTATTCTGGCCAATCTGACCCAACGTGGTGCGAACTGTAAAGTATTTCCGGCTAAAACACCGTTTAGCGAGTTACAGGCCTGGAATCCTGATGGCTATTTTATCTCGAATGGCCCCGGCGATCCAGCCGCTATGCCTTACGCTGTAGAGACCGTAAAACAAGTATTGGATATCAATAAACCTCTCTTCGGGATTTGCCTGGGTCACCAAATTTTGTCGCTGGCCAGCGGCATTGGCACTTACAAAATGCATAATGGCCATCGGGGCTTAAATCACCCCGTTAAAAATATGATTTCTGGCCGATGTGAGGTCACTTCCCAAAATCATGGTTTTGCCGTAAAGGCTGATGCGGTCCAAGACCATGCCGATGTGGAGATTACGCATCTGAATTTAAACGATAAGACAATCGAGGGGATTCGACGCAAAGATAAACCGGCATTTTCGGTGCAGTATCACCCTGAAGCCTCACCAGGGCCGCACGATTCGCACTATTTATTCGATGAGTTTACCCGACTGATTCAAGACTATTAACTAGGATACGGATTCGGCGGATTAACTGGCTAGTACAGATGAAAACACATAACTATTTAGTTAATCCGCCGAATCCGTGTTCCTATTAAATTAAAGGAAGTTTAGATACAACTCCAGGCCAAAGTAGCGGGGGCGGCTCCACGACACAATATTGCCCCAATCGTTCTCAAAGCCATGCTGAATAAAGTAGGTATTCGAGAGGTTTTTGCCCCAGAGTGCCACGCTCCACTTACCCGTACGGGGCGTAATAGCCACGCGTCCATTCAGAATAGTGGCGGGCTGGCGGGCAATTACCTCTGAGTTGGAAATGTCGTTATAGGCTTTTCCAGTGTAGTTGATGTTCAGCCCCAGCGTTAGCTGAAGTTGCTGGGTTAACGGAACGGAATAGTCAGGAGCTATAGAAAATGTAAGATCAGGTGCTTTAAGAAGCCGGTTGCCTGCATAGTTGACAGGTTTTCCGGTTTCATCGGTTCCAAAGGGGAAATTGGTATATTTTAAATCGAGATACCCTAGTGCAACATCCACTCTGAACTGCTTCAGCATGGCTGAGAACTCCGATTCAATACCCCACCCCTGAGTCAAGGGCGCATTGGCAACGCGTACCAGCGTACCCTGATCGAGCAACTCCTGTTTATTCTGGTAATTTACATAAAAAGCTGCCGAATTAAATCGAATCCGGTCACTGGGTTTCGATTTTAACCCTATCTCGTAACTATCCACGTATTCAGGTTTAAATACCAGTCCACTGCCTTGCGGGTCTCTAGTCACGCTTGTATTGAAGCCAGCTCCTTTAAACCCACGCACAAACTTGGCATACCCCAGTATAAATGGCGAGAATTTATAATCCAGCCCAATATCGAATGAGGGGGCTACATTGTCGGCCTTGCGGTGGATAGGGGCAGCCGCACTCCCAACGGGGGTAGCATAAATATCGATCAACCCAATGGGTTGCCCCTTGCTGTACTGATACCGCACTGTCTGGTAATAATTCAGGGTTCGTCTCTCCGAGGTTAACCGCAAACCAGTAGTAAGCCTAAGCTTAGGAGTAAGGGCCAACGCACCTGAAAAGAAACCGGCGTAGCTTTCTGAATGGATAGCACTAGCGGTGGTGTAGCCCTCCGATTTATAATCAATGTTACCTAGTTTAACCCCTAATATGTCTTCGCCAATGGGTACAAACGCTTTTTCGAGACTGAATATATCGTTTGCTTCAATGTCTTCATTAAGATAATACAGGCCCCCCACAAAGGCAAACCGCTGATCGCGGGGCGAGTGGATACGTAGCTCCTGACTTCTGTTTCGCAGGTGTTGGGTACGTCCCCAATGCGAGACATCGGCTGATGACACATCGTTATCACCAAAATAGGTATCCTGTGAGTCGTAAAAGGCAGAGATACTAGTGAGGGTATTCTGCCCCAATTTAAACTCCATTTTGGCTACCCCCCCATACTGCTCCCGATTAAATGTATTAGGCAGGTTTTGCTTGGTTTTTAAATCTTCATCCGCTTTAATCCCTAGCGGGTCGGAGTCGGGCTTACTGGCATATACAAACGTATTTTCGGCTTTATTGTCCTTGCCATAATACCCCCTCAAGGTTATGGTTGTCTTTTCAGTAGGGGTATAAATCAACGAGGTACGCATACCATAAAAATCCGTTTTATTAGCCGCTTCAATTTCAGGAACGCGGTCTGTAATATAGCCATCGCGCCGGGTTCTGGCCCCCGTTACCCGAATCGCTAATTTGTTCTTGATTAACTCGCGGTTATACTTAGCTCGAATCTGAAAGAAGTTGTAATTACCGTAATTCAACTCAATCTGGCCATTGGTGGCCATTTCAGGTTTTTCAGATACGACATGTACTACGCCACCTATAGTATTTTTACCAAACAACGTTCCCTGAGGGCCGCGCAGAATATCGACCCGCTCAATATCCATGAGCGTAGAGTTAAACCCAAAACTGCGAGAGAAATAGACATCGTCGATGTACAGGGCCACGGTTGACTCAAACCCCACGTTATCAAATACCGTAGATAAGCCTCGTATAGAGAACGATACCTGCGAATTGAGCCACGAGTCGGTGATAAGGTTAGGCGCGTTATTGAGGGCTTCCATCGTGTTGTATACACTCCGTTTCTCCAGATCGACGCTAGAGATGACAGAAGCTGCAACGGGTACATTCTGGAGGTATTCTTCGACCCGGTTAGCTGCCACTTTCAGGTCGGCCAATTGTTGGTCGCTACTGATGAGTGCAAAATTGATGACCCGACGGGTCTGTGGAAAAAATACTTGCTCTGAATCTGTGAAGCCAACAAAATGCACCAATAGGGTAATTGGACCCTGATCGGGAACATTAAGCCGGTACAACCCATGACTATCGGTTACGGTGCCGCGCTTAGTGCCCTTAACCGTTATGGATGCCCCTGCCAGGGGTTCGCCATTGACCCCACGCACAACACGGCCCGAAACAGACACCAACTGACTGAATGCCTGACTCGCAAAAATTACCAGAAAGACCCCTATAAGGGCTAATCGTAGAGTTTGTTTCATGGATGTGAGGCTAAAAATATTATTTATCAGATGTGCCAGCTAGTGAGCCTTCGATAAACGCCAGGGCTTTGTTTCGATAGAAATTAACCTTGTCTATATCGCTTTGCTGTTCATACACGGCATTACTAAATCGCTTTTTCTGGGTTAATCTCGAATCGGCATACAGCAAGGTCTTATTAGCATCAAAGCGGTGCCGCTTTATAGTAAAAACAATCTCCAGCACGCTGTCGAGGGTCTGGTCAAAAACCCACCAGCCTTCGGCCTGATCGCCAAACTGTCGGGTAATTTTTAGCTGGTTTACCAGCGGGTCATCATCGAAATGAAACCCAGAGTCGGGCCGGTTGACATTAGCAATAAACTGCTTGCGGACTTCTACAGGCGTACTATGATAGAGCCGGATCAGTTTACTATCCATCAATAATTGCCGTTCGTAATCTAGCCTGACAATCTGCTGGTCGCGCTCAGCGAGTTGTGTATTTTTACGGGCAAGGGTGGCTTCGAGGCTCTGATTAACCGTCTTGAAATCTTTAACCACTGTTTGCAAGCCCTGTACCCGGCCCGACACCCGGTTACTCGAATCGCGCTGTAAACGTAGTAGAGCCGTTAGTCGGTCAAGCTCAGCTTGTAGCTTCTGGTTATCTTTGAAAGAGATAGCCAACTGATCGAGGGTACGGTTCAATTGTGACCGAACTACTTTGGTTTCGGCCTGTGCTTCACTAATACGGTTAATATACTGCTGCTCCAGTGCAGACTGGGCAGACGATGTGGACACTCCTCCCAGACCAGCCAGAAGGCATATAAGCAAAATTACAAGACGGCTCATTTCGTAGGCTGCTGTATAACAGTGTGTAAATATAGAAAATGGCCGTACAATAATAAAATGAAATGGATACTTTCCTATGCCTGTAACACAGCAAAGAACTACACCAATAACACTGTCAAATAAACTAACAGTTAAGTAAATATAGAATATGTTATACTATATTTACTTAACCTGTTGATTAAGAGATGCTTTTGGTGTCTATCTTACCGACTCAAATACAGATTCCGCTCGGAGTATATCTTCTGGAAGAAATCGTCGGTCAGGTCGTCAATAAAGTAGATGCCCTCGCCAGTCGATTTCATTTCGGGGCCTAGCTCCTTATTCACATTCGGGAACTTGCTGAAGGAGAACACGGGAATCTTGATAGCGTAGCCTTTTTTAATGGGCTTAAAGTCGAAATCCTTCACTTTCTTGTCGCCCAGCATCACTTTAGTGGCGTAGTTGACGTAGGGTTCCTGGTAGGCTTTACAGATAAAGGGTACCGTTCGGCTGGCACGTGGATTGGCTTCAATGATATAGACCACCTCCTCTTTAATGGCAAACTGGATGTTGATGAGACCAACGGTTTTAAGGGCAACGGCAATTTTTTTAGTGTGAGCCTCAATCTGTTGAATCACATTTTCGCTCAGGTCGAACGGAGGTAGCAAGGCATAGGAGTCGCCGGAGTGAATCCCTGCCGGTTCAATATGCTCCATAATGCCAATGATATACACATCCTCTCCGTCGCAGATGGCATCGGCCTCGGCTTCAATGGCGTTTTCCAGAAAATGATCGAGCAGAATATTGTTGTTGGGAATATCGCTCATGATTTTCATCACGTGCTGCTCTAACTCCTGTTCGTTAATGACAATTTTCATGCTTTGCCCACCCAGCACATAACTAGGCCGAACAAGCAGCGGGAAACCTAACTCACGCGATAAGTCGATGGCTGCCTCTGACTCACGCACGGTGCCAAATTTTGGATAAGGGATACCCAAATCGCGGAGCATCCCGGAAAATAAGCCCCGGTCTTCGGCCAAGTCGAGGGCTTCCCAACTGGTGCCAATAATTTTTATCCCGTAGCGGGTAAGCTTTTCGGCCATTTTCAGGGCCGTTTGGCCACCTAATTGCACAATAACCCCTACGGGCTGCTCGTGCATGATAATGGCGTGGACATGCTCCCAAAACACGGGTTCAAAATACAGTTTGTCGGCAATATCAGGGTCTGTAGAAACCGTTTCGGGATTACAGTTAATCATGATGGTTTCGTAGCCAGCCTCTTTGGCGGCCAGTACGCCATGCACGCATGAATAATCGAACTCGATGCCCTGCCCAATGCGGTTGGGACCAGAACCCAGTACCACAATCTTTTTCCGGTTGCTGCGGACCGACTCATTGCCGGGCAGGTCAGATACGGGTAGCCCCTCGGTAGTGTCCAGCGTGGTAGGGCTGTTGAACGTCGAATAATAGTAGGGCGTACGAGCCTCAAACTCAGCCGCGCAGGTATCTACGCATTTAAACACCCGCCGAATATTGTGTTTCTGCCGGTAATCATACACCTTACTTTCTTTAACCTGCAACAGGTGCGCCAGTTGGCGGTCGGCATACCCTTTTTGTTTGGCAATACGGAGGAGTTCGGGTGGAAGATCGTCGAGGTCGTACTGCTCAATTTCGTGTTCCAACTCGATTAGTTCTTCAATCTGATGCAGGAACCAGGGGTCAATTTTAGTCAGTTGCCGGATGGTACGGAACGACATGCCCGCTTTAAAGGCATCGTAAATATGGAATAGACGGTTCCAACTGGGGTGTGCCAAACTTTGAGTGAGGACATCGCGGTCGGTTAGCTCACGGCCATCGGCACCCAGGCCGTTTCGGCGGATTTCGAGGCTCTGACAGGCTTTTTGCAAGGCCTCCTGAAAATTTCGACCAATGCCCATCGCTTCACCTACCGATTTCATTTGTAGCCCCAGCGAACGGTCGGCCCCCGGAAACTTATCGAAATTCCAGCGTGGTACCTTCACGATCACGTAGTCGATAGCGGGTTCGAAGAAGGCCGATGTTGTGCCGGTGATGGGGTTTATGAGTTCGTCCAGGTTGTAGCCAATGGCCATTTTGGCGGCAATCTTGGCAATAGGATAGCCTGTAGCTTTCGAGGCCAGTGCCGATGACCGGCTTACCCGTGGGTTTACCTCAATGGCAATAATGTCATCGGTTTCGGGGTTCACGGAGAACTGGATGTTACAGCCGCCCGCAAAGGTGCCAATGGCACTCATTACTTTAATAGACAGGTCGCGCATCTGCTGATACAGCGTATCGGGCAGAGTCATGGCCGGGGCCACCGTAATGGAGTCGCCGGTATGAATACCCATTGGATCGAAATTCTCGATAGAGCAGATGATGATGAAGTTACCAGCGCCGTCGCGCAACAGCTCCAGTTCATACTCTTTCCAGCCCATTACACTCTGCTCAACCAGCACCTCGTGTACCGGTGATGCGTGCAGGCCCACCGTGAGGGCTTTATCAAAATCTTCGGGACGATTCACAAATCCGCCCCCAGTGCCACCCAGTGTGTAGGAAGGCCGGATTACGAGCGGAAACCCAATCTCCTGGGCAATTTCTTTTCCTTCCAGAAACGAGCGGGCTGTGCGGCCTTTGCAGACACCCACGCCGAGTTGAAGCATCAGCAGCCGGAATTTCTCGCGGTCTTCGGTGGTTTCGATGGCCCTAATATCCACTCCAATAATGTTGACCCCGTACTTCTCCCAAATCCCCGCCTTTTCGCAGTCGATAGCCAAATTGAGGGCCGTTTGGCCACCCATAGTGGGCAACACCGCATCGATAGGCCTCCCCATCGCCTGGTGCTTTTTCAGAATATCGACAATGGATTTTTTCTCCAACGGCAGCAGATAAACATGATCGGCGTTGATGGGATCGGTCATGATGGTAGCCGGATTGGAGTTAATCAGGGCTACCTCGATGCCCTCCTCCCGGATGGAGCGGGCCGCCTGCGAACCGGCGTAGTCAAACTCGCATGCTTGACCAATAACAATGGGGCCTGAGCCGATAATAAGAACCGAACGGATACTGGTGTTTTTGGGCATTTTTCAGGAGCAACAACAAGTTGGATAATGCTGAAAGCGACAAGAGTTGACCAACCGGAGTGGGATTAAACGAGCACGTTTGTCTCCCGTAAGTAGGGTCAAAAATCCCGCAAAGGTAGGGGTTTATGGCTGAGGAGACAAGCAGACTCGGGTAAGAAATAGTAGAACGGGGTGCTAGTCTTTAAGCGTAATCCTCAAACCATCGTATCCCAGTCGGATATGCGGGGGCAGTTCGGCCTCAACCTCGCGGTGCAGACCCATCTTGTGGCTAATATGGGTAAAGTAGGTCATCTCGGCACCAATCTGTCCCGCAACGGCAATAGCCTGATCAAGGGTGAAGTGGGAGAGGTGTTCCTGCCGTTGTAGGGCATCTAAAACCAGCACTTTAGTGCCAATTACTTTGGCCAGTTCTTCGTTGGCAATGGCGTTAAGATCAGTGAGGTAGGTGAAGTCACCAATACGGTAGCCAAAAACGGGTAGTTTGTGGTGCAAAGCACTGATGGGTATAACTCGTACACCTACTACCTCAAACGGCTCCACCCCAATTTCATGGGTTAGCACACGCGGCACACCGGGGTATTTTTTATCGGCGAAAATATAAGCGAATTCCCGCCGTAGTTGCTCCAGTACCGTGGCACGGGCAAAGACAGGCATCTCTTGCCCGGTGCGGAAGTTAAACGCCCGCACCTCATCGAGGCCCGCCGTATGGTCTTTGTGCTCGTGGGTAAACAGCACGGCATCGAGATGGGTGAGGCCCAGCCGCAGGGCTTGCTGCCGAAAATCAGGCCCAGTATCAATAACAAACGTACGCCCATCGGTTTCAATCAGGGCCGACGTTCGCAGGCGTTTGTCCCGAAAATCGACCGACCGGCACACATCACAAGTGCAGCCAATCTGGGGAACACCCGATGACGTACCTGTGCCGAGGAGGGTGATTATCATAAGGAGCGATTGAGCTTAATCACTCATTATTTATCCGTCAATAGATTCACCACCTCGACCAGCCGGTCGAAGTTGAGGGGTTTCACCAGCACGTCGTTGAAGCCAGCAGTTTTAAACTCCTCTTCGGTGTAATTTTTGGCATTGCCCGTAATAGCCACAATGGGTACTTCTGCTTTGGTTTTGTTGGGCAATGCCCGTACGGCCTTCACGCAGTCCATGCCGTCCATGACGGGCATGTTAATGTCTAGGAGCAGAATGTTGAAATCTTCTTTTTCCAGTATCTGCAACACCTGCTCCCCGTTTTTCACGGCAGTGATGTCATAGTTCTGAAATTCGAGAATCTTGCGGGCCAGATTTTGGATAACGGAGCTATCTTCGGCGATGAGAACACGTTTGGAAAAAGACATAGCAGAAATGGGTGATCTGTTTGGTGGGTTGAAATTAGTACAAAAACCCAAACGGAAAAAATTAACCCGCCTACCGAACACTTGCGCTATCCCCACCGTTATCCGATTAAATCCTCGTGTTGCCCTATGCTCACCGCCGTTAAGCCCGCCCGCCAATTCAGCAATGTGCTATTAGACACCTACCGGCAGCAGGGCGATGTTCCTGCCGATGCAGTCATTGCTGCCGTGATCGCGACTGGCGGACCAACTGCGCTCCGAACGTTGATGAAATGGCTGGGCGAAGCCAACAATACAGAGATCAATGACCAACCAGCGGCTGTACAGGCGTTTTTTGCTACCCACACCTCGTTGCCAACCTGGGCCGATCCTAGCCGTATGGCACGGGGGATGGCTCTTTTTGGGCAATATGCTGGCCCTGTAGGGTTAATATTGGGCTGTTTTTCGTTGCCTTACTGCTATTTAGGTGCCAAGGGTGCTCAGGTGCTGTGGCTCACCGAACGGATCAAAAACGACACCGCCCGCCGATTGCAGGAAACCGGCGAATGGCTCTTTGCGGTGATGAATCCTAAAGAATGGCCGCAAAAAGCGGTGATAAAAATTCTGAAAATTCGGTTAATTCATGCCGGGGCACGGTGGTTTTCGCTGCATTCGGGCCGCTGGCAGATGGACTGGGGCTACCCCGTCAATCAGGAAGACATGGCCGGTACAAACCTAGCGTTCTCTTATATAGTGCTGCGAGGCCTACGGCAGTCGGGCATTGTGGTGTCGGAACAGGACGAAGAAGATTACCTCCACCATGTGAACGTTATTGGCTCCCTCAATGGCGTAGCTGAAGAACTGCTACCCCGAAACCTGCGCGAAGCCTGGCAACTTGACCGCGCCATTGCCCGCCGACAGTTTGCCGCTTCAGAAGCAGGTGTGGGCCTGACCCGCGCCCTTATCAACGCCATCGGACAACAGGCAGCATCGGGTACCGCTACCAACGGAGCCGAGGCTGCCCGGAACCTGGCGGCTGGCGAAATGCGTTTCTTCATGGGCGATGCCTATGCCGATCTACTCGGCATTCCGGCGGCATCCGTCGAAAAACGGCTGGCTGGCCTGGTGAATCGCCTGCCCATTTTCCCAAAACTGATTCCAGCCCGGCCCCAATGAGGGTTGAGTGGAACCCACCATTAATGAGCATTCTTCAACTAGAACCCATTGCCGCCCTGGCTACAGCACCTGGCATTGGTGCTATTGCCGTTATCCGGGTATCGGGCGAGGGGGCAATTAATTGTACCAATCGGCTGTTTCGGGGTAAAGACCTGACCCGACAACCCAGCCATACGGCCCATTTTGGCCTGTTGCACGACGAGGAGGGTAACCTGATCGACGAGGTGGTGGCTACCGTTTTCCGAAGTCCAACCTCATTCACCAAAGAAGATTCAGTCGAGATTTCGTGCCACGGCTCCGAATATATCATCCAGCAGATTCTGCATCAACTTCGGCTACAGGGGGTACGGCTGGCCAAGCCCGGCGAGTTTACCCAACGGGCCTTTCTGAACGGGCAGTTCGATCTGGTGCAGGCCGAAGCCGTTGCTGACCTTATTGCCGCCGATTCGGCCGCTACGCACCGCACCGCTCTCACGCACTTGCGCGGTGGGTTCTCCAAACAACTGCGCGACCTGCGCCAGCAACTTATTGATTTTGTAGCCCTGGTTGAACTGGAGCTAGATTTCGGTGAAGAAGACGTGGAGTTTGCCAAACGCGACCAGCTGCGGGGGCTGATGCAGGCCATCCGACGGGTCATTCAGCCACTCATCGAGTCATTTGCGGTGGGCAATGCCTTCAAAAACGGGGTGCCAACGGTCATTGTGGGCAAACCCAACGCGGGTAAATCCACCCTGCTCAATGCCCTGCTAAATGAAGAACGGGCCATTGTGTCGGCTATTCCCGGCACTACCCGCGATGTGATTGAAGACGCGCTGTTTATCGATGGGATTCGGTTTCGGCTCATCGACACGGCGGGGCTACGCCACACCACCGACCAGATTGAGGCTATTGGTGTCGAACGCACCATGCAGCAACTCGACAAAGCTTCGGTGGTGCTGTACCTATTCGATGCCGCCACCATGCCCCTATCCGATGTGCAGGTTGTTAAGCAGGAAATGCAGCAACGGGGTACACCCTACCTGCTGGTTGTCAACAAAATAGATAAGTTGAGCGAGGGGCAGTTAGCCAGTCTGACTCAGCAGCTTGGCGAGGTTTTGGTGCCCATTCAGGCCAATACGGGCGTTGGTTTGGAGACCCTGAAAGCGCGATTGAGCCAATTTGTCAAATCGGGTAGCGGTGGGCAATCTGCCAGCATCGTAGTAACCAATGCCCGCCACCACGAACACCTCACCGGCACCGACGAAGCCCTGACCCGCGCCATTGCCGGTCTCGACGCGGGCGTTACTGCCGACTGGCTGGCAATGGATCTCCGGCAAGCCCTGCGCCACCTCGGCGAGTTGACGGGCGAAATTACCAGCGAAGATTTGTTAGATTCCATTTTCAGCCGGTTCTGTATTGGCAAGTAAGGGCCGTATGTCACCGATCTACCCCAACCGGATTGGAAGGTTCACTCTCGCGGTTGGCTACCCCAATGGTGGCTATCTGATAAAAATACGACTCACCTGCCTTTGACGTGCGTTTTACCCCGTGGCTGAAACATCTGCCCGCCCATGCTGGCTTGTAACTTAATCCAGCACTATCAGTCATTGGCGGTTTTGTTTAGCCCACCCGCTTCAGTACGCAGCCTGCCGAACCAGCTCGCACAATAATATACTCGAACGTCAGGATCGTATCTGGACGGTACAACTCCTTACCACTCCACCCCAACGGCATCGGACAGGGGGCTTAACTGACCGCGTTTGTCCATCAGCGCGATCTGGTAAAATACGGGCTGGCCTGGCTTTACACTCTTATCTTCAAACTTGGTGAAGGTCGGGTTCAGCGTCGCAATCTCGACCGGCTTACCCGCCGACCCCGACCGAAATAGCTTGAACGACTGAATATTGGGCGTAATTGGGGCATCCCACAGCACAACGGTTCCTTCGGTGGTGGCAATCACCCGGAGGTTGAGCGGGGTCAGGGCAGGGGGCAACGGCACGTAGAAAGTAGTCTCGGCAGAGGGCGCACTTTGCACTTTGTTCAGCCCATAGGCCAGAATCCGGTAGGCATATCGGCGACCTAAAACCGTTGTCGTATCGGTGTAATTGTTTTTGGCTACGTCGCCGAACGTTTGCCGATGCATATCGCGGAAAGCCGTTTCGCCGGGGGCTTTGCGCTGCACGATATATCCCTGTACATAGGGATCGATTTTGGTCAGGTCTTCCCAAACTAGTTGTGCATGACTGGTTTTAGACCGCAACGCCACTAAGCCAAGCGGAGTCGCCATAGTGCTTGGTACAACGGCCTGCGAATAAACTGTATCCGACAGCAGACTGGTTCGGTAGCTGGTATTGACCCCGGCAACGGCAAAACTATACACCGCCGACGGGGTCAACTCGCTGATTTTCTGCACATATCGCACCAGTGAATCGCGGGTTTCGATCACGTCTGACACCCGTTGGAGCGGCCCCCGGAAGGTATTACCCCGGAAGATATAGTAGCCCCGCGTGTCGGTGCCGTTGCGTCGCCACGTGAGGGTTATGGCTTCGGCGGTCTGGGTCAGTTTCAGGCCCAGCGGCACCGACAGGGCGGGGCGGCTGGCGTTGAGCAGGCCCGGAAACCGCACCGATTCGCTCAACTGATCGTAAGTGCCATTGAGGGCCAACTGGTAAAAATAGGTCTGCACCGGCTCTACCCGATAGTCGATCAGGGTAGTATCGGTAGGTTGAACTTCGGTCAGTTTCAGGTACGGGCCGTCATACTTGGTGGCCCGTAGTACGGCAATCGAGCGAAGGCCGCGTGTGCCGGACAGTTGCCACGACAGCCGGATACCGCCCTGATCCACCGCCGATTTGGCCGCTACCGACAGAATCACCGGCAAATCTTCGTGGGGTCTTAGGTTGGTTACAGTAGCCGTGTCGGAGGTCTGACCGGGGTTGCCGATCAGATCGGTCGGGGTCAGGACATATTGGTAGGTGACACGTTTCTGCACATTATAGTCGATCATCTCCAGCAGCAGACTATCTTTTTTGCCCCGCCGGAAGCCAAACTCCACTGGCACGTCGGCGGGCTTCACCTGGGCATAGACCCCGCGCTGCACCCGTGCTCCGCCCAAAAATGCGGTTGGCCGCGTGATGAGCCACGTCAGCCGGATGTCGCGTCCGGTGGGTTCGGCCCGCACAAACTTCGCCCCGAATGGCTGCACTGAACCCGGCACGCTGGCGGGCTTGCCGACCAATAGCTGCCGGTCGGCAGTGGCCCCGACGGGCGACACCCGGTATTCGTAGCGTTGGCCGGGTTCGGTCGTCGGGTCCATGTAGGCCACGCCAATGGCTTCGAGCATAAGCGGGTAACTGCCGTAGCCGTAGAGCGAGTCAGAAGTGGCCCCGCGCTGGTAGCTTTTCCAGACCCGGCTCAGAACCGAATCGGACGGGATTTGCAGCGTCGGGTGTTTGCGGGAGAGCATCCGCAGGCGGTCGCCGAGGGCAGCGGGGCTGTCGGGCGGGCTGTCGGTAACGGCAATTTCCTGCCATGTACCACTGGCGGCTACCAGCCGCTCGATCCGGTAACGCGGGCCGTGCAGCACGTTGGTGGCCTGTACAAACACTCCCGCCGGACCGGGCAGTACTGCTGGAAAACGACTCTGGGCCAGTAGCATACCGGAACAGGTCAGGAACAGAAAACAAAGAAAAAGACGCATAGAAAGAGCAGATTAAAGTTAGGGAAGCTGAGTTTTGCAGCCATTGTCACATTCGCCCAGATTAAAGCCGAAACTGGGACCGTTCAGTGAGTTCTTGTTGATGGTGATGCCACTGTTGATGTTCATACAGAACCCAATAGGAACGGATGCACTCAGGTCGGGCAGAAACGGAACAGACAGGGTGGCCGACACGGTGAATACCTCCGACACTTTATAGTTGTAGTCGAAGGAAAACGTAGGATTACTCCCCACTGTGGCGACAAACTCGCTCGCATTCACCAGATGCACCCCGCCCGACACGCTCAACAGCGGGATGCTGGCGTAAGCAAAGAAACTGGCCTCGGCATTCACCCCGCCCGTCACCTTAAACGCATTGCCGGCAAGTTGGGCCGACACATAGCCGTCCACGGAGGCCGACACCCGAATCCCCGCGCTGGCGATCCCCAGATCGATGTCCATACTCAGCCCGTCGAGTTTGGGAATGGGAACTTCGCCCATTACGAAAAAGCCTGTAAACTTTTTTGTGGTCATCGAGCAGGGAAACTCCTGCCGGTGGGTGTATTGAAACACAAGGGGCCGGGCATCGGCGATATCGCCATCATACCAGCCGATGAGCAGCCCGGCCTTCATCGTCACCGGGATGATGATCGGCACATCATTCACCACGCCCGACGCGGCAAAGTAGAACCCGTTGCCATCAATGCGGAACCCGGCTGCCCCCATAAACGACATTCCGCCATCCAGCCCCAGGGGTTTTTTTAGCACAATCGTCCCGTCGAGTCGGCTCCTGTCCACGTCATAGACCAGCGACACCTCGGCCCCGGCAATGTCCATCTTCGATACACCGACTTCTTTCGAGTTGGCCACGATTTCGCCATGCACCACAAACGGCATTCGGTTTGGAGACAATCCGTCGAAGCCCGTGGGCAGGCCTGAAAAGTTGAGCAGCCCCCAGTCGCTGCCCGACACGGTCATCGAGCAGTAGGCTTTGTCGAAGTACTTGGTGCTGCTTACCTCCAATGCCCGTTGGGGTACATACTGCCAGTTGGTGTCGAGCAGGTTAGTCTGACTGGCCAGGTCGCTCAGGCTGCCTATTGCTTTCAGGTTGCGGTCGTGGGTAATCTGGGTAAACGTTGGCGTATGAACCAGCAGGGCGTTGAGCGGTTTTTTCATCTCGCCCGGCTCGCCAACGGTGCCGCGCATGACCAGCAGGTTGTCCTGCAAATAAATCTCGTAGCGGTCGGGCTGGTCGGCCATACGGCTGTTTTTGTTGTCTTTGGCCAGCGTGTTGGTAAACTTGACGTAGCCCGGTGCCTCGAACGAGAAGGGTTCGGGGAAAACAATGTTCCGCACAACCTGCCCCTTGACCCGGCTGAACACGATCCGGCTGAAGATGTCTTTCGGCACCCGGGGAATATCTACGTTGAACGCGCCGATGAGCGCGAAAAAGCCCGTACCATCGGCGGCACTACCCCCGGTCGCAATGCTCGACGGGCGGAATTTGGCGATGTTGTTCAGGTTCAGGTTCTGGGCCGATCCACCGCCGAAGGCCAGCAGTTGCTCGCCGTTGTCGATCAGGCGGAACAGACCGAAGTCGATATTTTCTTTCATGCCGGGCAGGTTGGCACCAAGCAGCCGGGCGGCCGGGCCGCTGGCTCCCGGCACAAACACCAGCGTCCAGTGGCCGGCCTGGTCAGAGCCGGTTTTGGTGTCGTAGCCAAATTTAGCCTCGCCCGGTATCTGCAAATCGGCGATGCCGGCCAGCGAAATCGCGCCCGACACCTGGGGTGTGCAGACCAGCATATCGTGCCGCAGGTTAAACTCCGGGATGGGCAGGTCGAGGTTGCCCGTCCGCACCACCGCCGTGCTGGTTTTCAGGTCGTTGGCTTTGTAGTAGAACCCGCCCTTCTGGTAATCCAGCGTCCAGCCGTTGACCAGCACGCTCCACTGACCGCCCAGCACGAAACTAAGCGAACTGGTGCCGGTCTGGGCGGGCAGGGTGTTGTTGGTAATCATCAGCTTGCCCACGTCAAGCGAAAACTCGGCGGGCTGGGCGTTGGGGATGTTCACGTTCAGCCGGGGGGCAATATAAATCGCGCTGCGGTCGAGCCGGGAGTTGGCCGGGCTGCTGGTCGCGTCAAATTCGATCAGGCTGAATTTTAGCGGTTTCCCATCGCCCTGGGCCAGGCCAAAATCTTTTCGTTTGATGACCGCATCGCCCCCGGTCAGCCCGGCCGCGTTGAAGGCCACAACAGTTGGTTCGGCGGTGGGCTGGCCGTTGTTTTCGTCAGGGTCAAACAGGCTAAACTGCCCCGACTGATAACTCAGCAGCGTGGATGGAAACTTGAACGAATTATCGACGATGGTAGCCCGCGCCCGGATCACCCCAAAAGCCGAGCCGGTTGGTCGCCGGATGCCGAGTGGCTGGTTGTCGCCCCCCAACCCGCGTAGTTTGATGGTATAAAAATCCTGATTGGATGTGGGATACCCCCCGCTATAAACCGCATCGAGGTAGGTCAGCGGCAAGGCCACAACGGCATCGGTGGCGATGCCGAAGCCGGGTTTGTTGGGGTCGGGCGCAAAGGTGACATTGCTGAACCGGACTTTTACGCTGGGATCGAGCAGCCGGAAGGTGCTGAAGTAAGCGTTATTCCCGTTGACGGTCAGCAGCAACTCGCCGGAAACTTTGACCTGCCCGTCTTTCTCCTGAATATCGGTCACGTTGACGGGGAAGCCCCAGAGGTCGTTAATTTTGAACTTACCGAACACCCCGATAGTCA
>JBBQUC010000016.1:0-19025 GCA_038212815.1 Cytophagales bacterium | reverse complement strand
GGACTTTAGTGGAAGGTTGGTTCAACGAACTAACTGCCACTACCAGCTTAGCCAAGCAATGGATTGAGGACATCCTACTAAAAGCACTTCCTCCAAAAAGTGCAATTAGTTTTTGCCAACCTTTTCCTTGACATCTATAATCATATTTTATCTAATCCTGGGATTGACAGATATAAATTTTGTCGTACCATTTTTACACCACATTTCCCCGTAAAAACTCGCCGGTTGTCATTCGGCGTTTGCCTTCGGCCTGTAGTTCGTCGATGCGGAGCCAGCCATCGGTCGCCTGCACAAAAATAGCTTTACCCGGTTCAGTAGTTACCTGACCCGGTTGCCCGGTGGGGGCCATATCGGTGAGCGATACCCCGTAAACCTTATACATTTTGCCGTTTAAGCGGGTCCAGGCAGTAGGGTAGGGCGAGAGACCCCGCACCACGTTGCGAACGGTTTCGGCAGGCTGATTCCAGTCGATTTCGCTTGTTTCCCGCTGTAATTTAGGGGCGGCTTTCAGGTTGGTAGCTGGGGGTTGTAGCATACGGGGGTATTGGCCTGCGGCTATTGCCTGCACCGTTTTCAGTACTAAATCTGCCCCGTGTTTCATCAGTCGGTCATGCAGCGTGCCAGCGGTGTCATTCGGGAAGATGGGTTCAGATTCCTGAAAAATAAGTTGTCCCGTATCAATCTCTTTCTCAATGAAAAAGGTCGTTACACCGGTTTCGGTCTCGCCATTCATTACAGCCCAGTTGATTGGAGCGGCTCCCCGATACTGCGGTAACAGCGATGCGTGGAGGTTGAATGTACCAATGCGGGGCATGGCCCAAACTACCTCTGGGAGCATTCTAAATGCAACCACTACCTGTAAATCGGCGTTATAGCGCTGTAATTGGTCAATAAAGGCCGGATCGCGCAATTTTTCGGGCTGCAATACGGGTAGTCCAGCGGCTTGGGCAGCTTTTTTGACTGGCGACGCAACGACCTGTAACCCCCGACCGGAAGGTCGGTCGGGGGCGGTAACAACGGCTACTACCTGGCAACCAGCCGCGAGTAGCCGCTGTAGGCTGGCCACGGCAAAATCGGGCGTACCCATAAAAATAAGGCGTAGGGGAGCATTCATGTGGTGATAATCCGGTTTAATGTTATTTTTGCCTTCCCAAGCTGTTGGGAGAATGAGTAAGGGCTATATGCAGCAACGAAAAACGTATTTAACCCACGCGCTTTGGCGATATGCAGCTTTCGGCGGCCACCGAAGGGCTACCCACAGCCGGTTTATGACATAACTGCAAAGAAAATCACTTTTTGCTTGCAGAACGGTCAGTGTACCGTTCTTTTCTTTTTTAGGGCCGTGCCACCCGCATTTAGTATGAATCAATAACGAGTATTACCAGTATGGGAAAGATTTCGTATTACACCGAAGAAGGGCTAAATCGGCTGAAGACCGAACTAAACGACCTTAAAACCAAAGGCCGCACCAGCATTGCTCATCAAATTGCCGAAGCCCGCGATAAGGGCGACCTGAGCGAAAATGCCGAGTATGATGCGGCTAAAGATGCCCAGGGAATGCTGGAGATGAAAATCTCGAAACTCGAAGCCATTGTAGCCAATGCCCGCCTGCTCGATGAATCGACCATCGATGCCTCTCAGGTATCGGTACTCTCGCGGGTACGGATTAAAAATAAAAAAAACGGGGCCGAAATGACCTACACACTCGTATCGGAAGAAGAAGCTGACCTGAAACTAGGACGCATTTCGGTTAGTTCTCCCATTGGCAAAGGCCTGTTGGGCAAACGTGTCGGCGATACTGCCGAGATTACTGTACCTGCCGGAAAACTCGAATTCGATGTTGTTGAGATTGCCCGATAGCCATGCCTTCTATTTTCTCCAGAATTGTGGCAGGTGAAATACCCGCCCATAAACTTGCTGAAACAGACGATTATCTGGCATTTCTGGATGTGATGCCAACCGCCGTTGGCCATACGCTGGTTATCCCCAAAAAAGAGGTCGATTACCTCTTTGCGCTCAACGACGATCTATATATGGGGCTAATGGCGTTTGCTAAACGCATGGCTACCGCTATTGAACAGGCAGTGCCCTGTAAACGCGTTGGGGTGGCTGTTATTGGCCTGGAGGTTCCCCACGCGCATGTCCACTTGATTCCGCTCAATAGCATGGCCGATATGGATTTTGGACATAAACTTAAACCAAGCCCTGATGAACTGGCGGCAACCGCTGCGGAAATCAGGAAATACCTGTGATTACCAATTTTAACAAACTCTCATGAAAAAAGCCGAAATGCGTACCGACAAGGGTACAATGACCATCGAATTATACGAGCAGGATGCTCCTAAAACTGTTGAAAATTTTCTGGCCCTGGCTCAAAAGGGGTTTTATGACGGTACGGTATTTCACCGGGTGATTCCCGATTTTATGGTACAGGGGGGCGACCCAACTGGTACAGGCTCGGGTGGGCCAGGCTATTCTATCCCCTGCGAACTAACCGGCGATAATCAGTATCATGACCGGGGTGTATTGTCCATGGCCCATCGGGGGCGGAACACGGGCGGCTCGCAGTTTTTTATCTGCCATAACCGTCAAAACAC
This sequence comes from Cytophagales bacterium, assembly GCA_038212815.1. Lineage (GTDB taxonomy): Bacteria > Bacteroidota > Bacteroidia > Cytophagales > Spirosomataceae > JBBQUC01. Next base: position 16,428 of record JBBQUC010000016.1, on the reverse strand, counting down.
CGCCCACCTAGACCGGAATCACACTGTTTTTGGTAAAGTAATCGAAGGCCTTGATGTTGTTGATCAGATCCGGCAGGGCGATAAAATTCAGAGCATTACTGTTCTGGAGGAAAAATCGGCGTAACCTGGTTTCTGACAAAAGATAAAGCCAGCTCAAACGAGCTGGCTTTATACTGACTATTCCTAAACCCTTAACCTTTTCTACATTTAAAACTAACCTTACTGTTGTTTTGTTCCCGAAAACTTTACTAACTTAGCGAGTTTATTCGGCAACCAGTATTTCAGGTACCACCGGTACTTCCGGCATGGCCGTCCAGATAAAGTTAATCATCTGAGCCGTATGGTTAGCCTGATTCAGCCATTGACCAGCTTCTACACCGACCTTAGCTGTTAATTGTTTATTCAGTTCTGAAGTAGCTTCGTTGAACCGGCTCCGCTCGTGGGCCGACAAGGTCAGCACGGCAACGGGACTTTGGTTGTATAACGAAACAACGTTCATAAAGTTTTGCCAGTCAGCACCCTTGCGGGTAAATTGCCCCATGTTGTGTTCAACATAAGAAGCGAAATGCTTCTCTGAACAGTTGACAAGCATGGTGCTTGCCGGCTTGTTGGCAGCCGGGCTATCATCAGTGATGGTGGTAGCCGCGTTTGCCTTAGAAGTCAGGATTCCTAATCCAAGAATCAGTGACGCAAAGATAACACGCGTTTTCATTGTTTTGTTCTATTTTGTTTACAGTTAAAGAACGCACAAATGTCAGCGTAAGTTTTCGATCAGCAAAAATAGTATGTCTTCATGTAAGAATTTTATTCGGAATTTTCTGCTGTTTCTTCTGAAAAAGAAAGGCAAAACGATATATTTACCCAATGATTTAAAATTTTGTTTGCCTAATATCCGCCATCAGCTCCCAAATATTCTTATTTGAATAATTCAAAAATTCTTTAAATAATACAATCATTGGTTTGAATTATTCATGGCAAATTGTATGCCCATAGTACAAAAATTGAGAGCGGCCTCGCCAGCACGATCTAAAAAGTCGGGAAGTTGAATTAGTTCGTCCTCTGGAAACTGCCCCAGTACAAAGTCAACCTGCCGCCCTTTGGCAAAACTGTTACCAATACCCACCCGTAGCCGGGCGTACTCCTGCGTGTTGAGGGTCTCGTCAATACTGCGCAACCCGTTATGCCCCCCCGCCGATCCTTTGGGTTTCATGCGGAGCTTGCCAAAGGGCAAATCTTTATCATCAGTCACGATGAGCAGGTTCTCGACCGGTATTTTTTCCTGAGTGAGGTAATACATTACCGCCCGCCCGCTGAGGTTCATGTAGGTAGTGGGTTTCACAAAAAAGAGTTGCTTGCCTTTGTGGCTCCATTTGGCGGTATAAGCCAGTCGGGTCATGGCAAAACTAAAGTCGTATTGTGTCGCTAGCCGGTCAAGTACCATAAACCCGGCATTGTGGCGCGTGAGAGCATATTCAGGGCCGATATTGCCCAGCCCAACGATGAGGAATTTCATGAAATTTTTAGTTAGGTTCCCGCTTTCTGATTCTAATTTTGGTAACGGTAACAACGGTAAAGGCATTGACTAACTGGGTGTCATACTGCCGTAAAACTTTCAGAATCAGTTGTGCTTTGTCAACTGACGACGTTTTAGGAAGCCGGTAGAACAAGACTCCGTGATGTGTCTGTCCCTTCTGAAAGTGGAGTTTTCCAAAGTCACTATCGCCAGTTAGTAAGAGAGCAGCTGATGAAAGAGCCGTCTCCATAACCAGTTCATCAACCGATCCACCCATATTTTCCTGAATCGAAGCTACCGTATAGCCTTCGGCCCTTAGAAGCTGAATGACAGCACTTTCTACATTTTCATCAGCCAGTAACTTCATCCAGCAACTAGTTTGCGGCTTTGCTTGTGGTGCAGCATATAGGCAGCAAACCGCAAGCAAGCATAAATCGCTTCCCGACTCAGATGGGGATAATCAGCGATGATTTCGTCAATGGATTGGCCATAACCTAATTTCTCTACGACCAATTCCACCGTGATACGTGTCCCCTTGATCACGGGTTTGCCAACCATAATAGCTGGGTCAGTTGCGATAAAATCCTGCCACTTAACGTCTTTCATAATTTTAGTTATTCGGCGGTAAAGTTAAAACTAAAACCCGATTTTGCCTTTTCGACTGCCCCGCCCACTGGCATCCTGCTCGTCGGCCCAGGCGCGCATCTCGGCGAGTTCTTTCTGGAAACCACCCGACAGAATGGGGAAACGGCACCAGGTGCGGGGATCGAGGCTATGGTCATCTAAATGGAAGGAGGGGGCATACCGTTCGCGTTTCCATTGGTTACGGCTCCAGAGGGTAAAGAACCGCTCAACCCAGACCAGCAGGTTAGCCCGGTTATGTTGACCACTAAACCCGGCTTCGAGGAGTTGTAGCACGGCCACGGGCGGTTGCTTGTCGCGGATGGCTGCCAGTTCAATGGCGTTCAGCACATCATAGGGCATCAGGTCGTCTTCGTCGGTTTGTTTTTTGTCGAGGGGGCGCAGTTCGGCGGTGGGCTGTAGGTTATTCACCCGGTTTAGCCCCACTACTTTAATGGCAGTCGAAGGCGAATGAGTCGATAAAATGTTTAGCCCCGTGGTTTCGAGCCAGCGTAGCCAGCCGCGCAGAAAGTGCTTGTCGATGCCGGTAATGGGGCTAATGCTACCCGCCGTGTCGCCATCCATAGTAGCATAGCCAACGGCGGCTTCAGAGCGGTTAGATGTACTGAGCAGCAGGGCGTTGTTGATATTGGCCAACATCCAGATGCCCGGTGCTCGCACCCGTGCCTGTATGTTTTGCAGGGCAATATCGTCGGTATGCCACGAGAGGGTGCGGCCTAACTGCGCTTCTATGAGGCTCCGGTAGGTTTCTACCAGGCCATTGATGTTAATGTTCAGGAACCGGGCACCAATGCTTTCCGCTAACTCTTTGGCCGAGTTAAAGGTATCGTCAGACGAGTTTTCGGTACCCTGATACATGACCGTGAGCAGGTTACCCACTATGGCTTCGGGGGTATCGCAAGCCTGAATAGCCTTGATATAGGCCAGCTTTTTCTTTACCCCCACTAAACCAATATTCTCAACCGCCATGCGAACCATTAGAAACACAGTAGCGGCAATGGCCGATGAGTCGGCACCCCCACTGAGGGAGAGTACATACCCCTGCGAACGGCTTTTACGCAGGTAATCGAACAGGCCGAGGGCTACTGCACGGGCAAACTCTTCTTCCTTCAGATACCCTGTCCGCTCCCACGATTCAAGCTCAGTATGCTGTACTATCGGAGCAATTTGGGGCCATTCGAAGGGTTCAGACACGCGCAGGTTCGCATAGCTAAGGGCCACATTCGCCCGGTTTTGGGTCTGGTTCAGTCGGGTATTATCCACATCGACTATGGCGGGGACAAGCACAAAATCTTCGTAGCTGAGTCGGGGGCCTGAGGCCAGTAAGGCACCGTTCGAGGCTACCATCGCATCGCCGTCGTAAATAGCCCGCCCTGCTTCGTTGCCCAGTAGATTAGTATAAACGTAGCTAACCCCAAATGACCGCGATGCGTCGATCACAAACCGCTCGCGGGTTTGTGATTTAAAGAATGAAAAATGGCTGGCCGAGGGGTTCAGAATAATATCGACTCCCCGCTCATAAAGCGCACGGCCAGGGCGATTGGCAATCCAGGCATCTTCGCAAATCTCGAACCCCACCCGAATGCCTGATAAATCAAATACCAGGTCGCCGAAGGGGTAGCTAAATTCGCCTGCCGGGGTATTGATTTTCAGCTCGTCGCGCAGACCCAATGGCCAGGGCTGAAACCAGCGGGTTTCGTAGTGAATGCCGTTATTGGCCAAATACTGCTTGGCGGCAAAACCCAGAATTCGCTTGTTGGCCACCAGGCAGGCCACATCGAAGGTGCGGTTATTGAGTCGCAGCGGCAGGCCCAAGGCTACGGCTATATCGTGGGTATGAGCCACAATCTCCAACAGCGAGGCTATAGATTGATCGATGGTATTCTGGGCATAGAACGCATCCTCGCAGCCATACCCCGATATGCAGAGTTCGGGCAGGCATAGCAGGCTTACCCCCTGTTGGCGGGCTGCATCAATGGCGTTGATGATGTTTTGTTGGTTACTCTCCCAGGCCAGGGGCGTTTGGTTGAGTACACCAGCGGCAATTTTCAGCAGTTTCATGCAATAGTTAGTTAACCCCACACGATGGGGTAAAAGAATAACAAAGATGCAGGGGAAATTGATTCTATTCTACCAACAGCACCCAATCGTCTTGTGGGGGAGAGACAAATTGCCGAACGCCCTGATTCGTAAACTGCCCGATAGCCGTGTAGTGCCCTGTGCGTGGATTAAACCAGCGAGCCGTGATTTGCGCGGGTTTTAGCTTGCTCATGTCCACCATAATTCTGCCCGGCTGGGGGAGGTAGGCTACTAACAGGCTGGCATCGTCGGTAGTGGCGGCTGTTACATAATTGGCGTTGGTGTATTCACCCCAGCCGCCCACAACAACCTGATGTTTTTGGTCGGGCGTGAGCCGATGCCAGGGAATACGCTCAAAAAAGGTGCGTGTATAGCGCAGGTGTTGCGACCCGCCGGGGTAGGCCATGATCTGCCGCCACTGACGCGGAAAATCCCATCCATCCTGTCCGTAAGCGTGGCCCGCTCCTCCGCAGAGTATAGTCCACCACGCCTGCCGACGCACCTGTTGGGGCGTACCGATGTCGTTGCCGTAGCGCACACCATCGCCCTCATACTGCGACTCACCCAGGATAAAGGGCATTCGGTCGGTTTTGTTGTATTCACGGAGGGCGGCTTCATACACGTGGGGCATTTGCTGTGGGTCAACCCAGTCGTTGGGTTTTTCGCGCCAGTACGTATAAATCATGCTGAACCCCAGCCAGGAGGCATACTGAAACAGGTCGGTGCTGGAGTGCGGGGGTGAGCCGTGAAAGGTAAGCAACTGCCGGGGTGTCGCCTGATGCAGCCCTTCGGCCAGTGCCACAATCTCGGCCCGGATGCTGCGCGGGTCGTTGTCGCCTCCCATTGTCCAGACTATATTCGGGTATTTGCCAAACCGTTTGCCGAGGTATTGGCCCATTTGCCGCGCTTTGTCAGGGCCATTTCTGGCATATACCTCGTTTTTACCCCCAATGCCGTAGGCTTCGCGGCAGCAGCCAATCCAGAACGGGGCAATATTCAGTACTAATCCCAGCGAGTCGGCAACGTGAATAATGCGTTCGGTATGGCTGAAATAATTCTCGTCGGGTTTCGTAAAATCGTAGTCGACGAGGGCACGGTGGCCCTGCCGGTTCACCGAATCGGGGTTCATTGAAAGCTGCACCTGAATGGTATTGAAGCCGTGTTGTTTACGAAGGGTCAGGTACTCGCGGGCTTCGGGCAGGGTAAGGCGAGCAAAAATTTGCCAGGCAGTATCGGCGTGATAAAGAAACGGTTTTCCGGCCTGATCAACAAAATACCGCCCATTTTCGCTCACCTTAATCGGAAATGCCGGGCGCGGCTGAGCAATAGTCAGAAAGGGGAATAGAAAGAGTACAAAAAGGCAGCGTTTCATAGGGAGATTCAACTAAATGAGTTTCGATAATCTTTAAGCAATGGCCTTACCAGACCAACACTGCCCGTTGCCCCGCTTTAAGGCTAATTTTCTCCTGCTTTTGCCCATTGATTAGGCTTGTCTGACCGCCTTTCCGGGCATAAACCGTTACGGTTTTTAGGATTTTATTCGCCCAGGTCAGGGCTACCTCAAACCCGCCCCTGGCGCAAAGCCCGGTTACAGAACCCGTAGGCCAGGCATCAGGCAGGGCAGGCAGCAGGTGAATCTCGCCCGGCTCCGACTGTAGCAGCATTTCGGCCACAGCAGCTGTACCCCCAAAATTACCGTCGATCTGAAACGGGGGGTGGGCATCGAACAGGTTGGGGTAAGTACCTCCGCCCTGCGAGTAATTGGTTTCGCCCGATGGCGATACATAATGCAGCAACTCTCGGTACATCTTGTAGGCATGGTTGCCATCGAGCAGCCGCGCCCAGAGGTTAATCCGCCAGCCCTTCGACCAGCCCGTTGTTTCGTCGCCTTTAATCTCCAGCGTTCGTCGGCAGGCTTGCGCCAGGTCGGGGTTTTTTTGGGGGCTGATGTGATGCCCCGGATACAAGCCAAAGAGGTGCGACTGATGTCGGTGGGTAGGTTCTACATCGGCCCAGTCGAAATACCACTCCTGTAGGTTGCCGTTTTTGCCTACCCGATACGGATGCAGCTGCGTCAGGGTTTGCTCAAGCGTGGTGGCAAAAGCATCGTCGGTACCTAGCACATGAGCAGCATCGCGGGTTTGAAGCAGTAACTCCCGAATCATGGCCAGGTCGGCAGTGCCGCCATACAGGGTAGCTCCTTTATACCCTGCCGGCGTGAGGTAGCGGTTTTCGGGTGAGGTGGACGGTGAGGTAACCAGATGGCCTGTTGAGTCGGCAATGAGCCAGTCGAGGCAAAACTGCGTGGCTCCGCGCATGAGCGGGTAGGCGTAGGTTTTCAGGTAGGTAGTATCCTGGGTAAAGGTATAATGCTCCCACAGGTGGGTACTGAGCCAGGCTCCGCCCATGTTCCAGTTGGCCCATACGGGGTCGCCTTGGCCAAAATCACCCACGGGGTTACTCATGGCCCAGATGTCGGAGTTGTGCCCCACCGACCACCCATTGGCTCCATAAAAGGTCTTGGCCGTAATCTGCCCCGTCTTCGCTACATTGTTGATAAACGTCAGCAACGGTTGGTGCATCTCCGAGAGGTTGGTGTTTTCGGCGGGCCAGTAGTTTTCTTCGGCGTTGATGTTGGTGGTGTAGTTGCTGCTCCAGGGAGGCCGTATGTAGGGGTTCCAGATGCCCTGCAAATTGGCAGGCACGCCCTGAGTGCGTGAGCTGGCGATGAGTAAATACCGGCCAAAATTGAAGTACAGGGCTTCCAGCGTGTTATCGGCGGCACCGGTAGCGTACCTTTTTAATCGCTCATCGGTAGGCAAATCAACGGGTGATGCTTGACCCAGATTCAGGCTTACACGGTTGAAAAACTGCTGATAATCGCGTTGGTGGGCCTGCTTGAGTTGGGTGAACGATTTAGGCAAGGCTTGCTGTAGCTGCCGGTTGGCCGCAGCCTGATGGTCTGTTCCATTGGTGACGGGATTTTTATCGAACCCGTTGAAACTGGTCGCTACAGACACCAGCACTAAGGCTTCGGTGCCATTGCGCAGGCCAATGGTACTATCGGTTGTTACGACGGTACCGGTGCTGGTTTTGATCTGAGCCAGGGTGGCAAAGCGGGTGCCTTTGGCGGGGTCGAACACAACCGCGTTGGGCCTATTGCCCCGGTAGCTTGGCTCAGCCCTAATGGGTGCATACCCGTTGACCACCAGCCGCTGGGTTGGCGTAGTGACCTGATACCGCAGCAGACTGGAAAATTTCAGGTCAAACTCAAGTGCCCCTTTTTTGCTGCTGCTCAGCCGAATCACCAGCACACTATCTGGCTGCGATACAAAGAACTCCCGCTTATAGGTAACTCCATCAACAGCATATTGCACCCGCGCTGCTGCTTCGTTTAGGGCCAGTTCACGGGTGTAATTGCGAGCAGTAGCACCGTGCCTGAACGTCAGGTGGAGTGTACCGAGTGGAGCAAACGACTCCGAGAATTTGCCCTGTAGTTGCCGGTTAAGCTGATCGGCCTGCGCATAGTTTTGCTGGCGCAGAGCGTCACGCAGGGCGGGTAAGGCTTTGTAGGCATCGGGGTTCATGGCGGCATTGACCGGCTCGCCCGACCAGAGGGTGGCATCGTTGAGGTAAATAGTTTCGGCCTGAATCCCGCCAAACACGGTAGCACCCAGTTTGCCGTTGCCTAACACCAAACTCTGTTCGAAAAGCTGAGCGGGCTGTTTATACCACAACCGTTTGTCGGTCTGGGCTATCAGCAAATGGCTAAGCAATAATAAAAAAGAAGCAATCAGAAATCGCATTGTCGAGTGCCGTTAGTATGCCGAGAAAAGGCAAATGTCAATAGGTTTTACCTGATAGGATATTCTGCCTCCCAACAATCGTTAAAAAAGCCTAACAAACGTTAAAGGCTTTTTTATACCGGGGCAAAGCCCGCTACTTTGCGGGCATGAACACGCAACCCGTCTTAACCCTACGCTTACTGCTGCTCCTGTTGATTGCCAGTTTGCAAGCGATGGCGCAAACCACCCGGCTCGACGAGCTTTGCCAAGTGTTTCAGTTACCCGACGGTACAGATACCACCACATTCATTGTTTTTGGGAATAAAGCCGACCTGGCGGCTAAAAAGCCGCTCTTTCTGTTTCGGCAGGGATCACAACCAATGCCCTTTATCATGTTCGATTCGGGTAAATACTACTTAGGCACGCCGTTTCACTTTCGAGACTATAAAAAAGACTACCATTTTGTGATGGTCAGCAAACCGGGGGTACGGCTAGTAGCCGATACTACATTCCTGAATGCTTATCAGAAAGCCATTGCCCAACCCAATCCGGATGAAGGATTTGTCAGTAAAAAGTACATTGCCAACAATTACCGCGAACGGTACGTAGCCCAATGTAATCAAGTTATCAATTACCTGGTAAAGCAACCCTGGGTCGATACCCGAAAGGTAGTGTTCTGTGGCGGCTCTGAAGGATTTACCGTGGGGGCTGATCTAGTGGCTAATGTCAACCCGTTCGTTACGCATACCATTCTATTTTCAGGCCATGCGGGTCGGCGGTTCGAGACGAATATCTACGGCATTCGGCAGCAAGTAAAACGGGGCGAGATGACCCCCGCTGAGGGGCAGGCCCAAATAGCGTCGTTATATACCTGGTGGGCCGATATTCAACGACATCCAACGGCATTGACCAATGCGCCCGCTGATACATACCGGGCGTGGCAGTCGTTTTCGGTTAGAAATCTGGATAACCTGTTGCGGATAAACACTCCCCTGTACATTGCCTATGGTACTGCTGATGAAGAAATTGCTGCCAGTTTGGATTACCTGCCGCTCGATTTTATCGAGAAAGGCAAAACCAACCTGACCCTGAAAGCTTACTACGACTATGATCATCAGTTTTTCCAACTCAAGCGCGATGCGTCAGGGAAGGTAACTGACCGGGTTTACCGGGGCGATGCCGTGGCGAAAGAGTGGATGGACTGGCTGATGCAAACCCTTGAGCAAAAAAATTCTAAATAATTATTTACTAGTTAACGAAAATTTTCTTACTTTTGCACTCCCAAACTCGGAGCCAGATAAGACGACATAATCGGGTGAAGGTCCCCTTGCGGGATACCACATCTGATCTTTAGGTAAGCCACCAGGGTAACCTGTGTGTGCTGCTTGCAAAGGTCAGGTGCATCGCGCCCGGCCTTTTTTCGTTTATCAGCCCCACAGTGCGGGAGTTCAATCAATTTCATTCACCTGCTTTTTTTAACAAACACAGTATGTCTGGTTTAATAGGCAAAAAGATAGGGATGACCAGCGTGTACAATGCGGACGGGCAGGCTCTGGCATGTACGGTGATCGAAACGGGTCCCTGTGTTGTAACCCAAATTCGCACGGCGGATACGGATGGCTACGAAGCTGTTCAGTTGGGTTATGGCGAAAAGAAAGAAAAGCGCACAAACAAGCCGTTGATGGGCCACTTCAAAAAGGCCAACACAACGCCTAAGCGCAAACTGGTCGAGTTCAAAGAATTTGACCGGGAGTTTACCCTCGGCGAAACGCTGCTCGTTGGCGATGTATTCGTTGAAGGGGATTTCGTGGATGTTGTCGGCACTGCCAAAGGCCGGGGCTTCCAGGGGGTAGTAAAGCGGCATGGATTTGCCGGGGTAGGCGGTCAAACGCACGGACAGCACAACCGGGGTCGTCACCCAGGTTCGATTGGTGCCTGCTCGTTCCCGTCGCGGGTGTTTAAAGGCATACGAATGGGTGGTCGCATGGGCGGCAACCGCGTTACGGTGCAAAACCTGAAAGTACTGCGTGTATTACCTGAGCAAAACTTGTTGGTTATCAGTGGGTCGATTCCAGGTAGCAAAAATTCGTTCGTCATTATTGAAAAGTAAGCCATGGAAGTAGTCGTATTTAATAGTAAGGGCGAAGACACAGGCAGGAAAGTCGAACTGGCGGACGCAATCTTCGGTATCGAACCGAACGAACACGCCATCTACCTTGATGTGAAGCAATACCTGGCTAATCAGCGGCAGGGTACGCACAAATCTAAAGAACGTGCCGAGAATGCCCACTCGACTCGTAAAATCAAGAAGCAGAAAGGAACGGGCGGTGCCCGCGCCGGTAGCTTGAAATCGCCGGTATTTGTTGGTGGTGGTACCATCTTCGGTCCCCGCCCCCGCGATTATTCGTTCAAGATGAACAAAAAGGTGAAAACCCTGGCCCGTAAATCGGCCTTGGCGGTTAAAGCCCAGTCGAGCAGCATTTCGGTGCTGGAAGACTTCACCTTCGAGGCTCCAAAAACCAAAGATTATATTGCTTTTCTGGGAGCTTTACAGGTAGCCGGTCGTAAAACGCTGTTGATTTTGCCCGATGTGAACCTGAACGTGGTGAAGTCGAGCCGCAATGTACCGAAAGCGAAAGTAGTAACGGCTAATCAGGTAACGACTTACGACTTGATGCATGCTGATCGGCTGCTAATCAGCACGGATGCCCTCACGAGACTGCAAACGCTCGTAGACAAATAAGCCATGAACGTACTGAAGAGACCAATCATCACCGAGAAAATCACGGAACTGAACAAAAAAGGTCAGTATGCTTTCGAGGTGAACCTGAAAGCGAACAAAATCGAGATTGCTAAAGCAATCGAGAAACTGTACGGCGTGAACGTGGCCAGTGTGAATACCATGCGGACACCGGGTAAAAAACGCTCGAAAAACATCAAAGGCCGCGTGGTGACGGGCATGACCTCGACCATCAAAAAAGCCATTGTGACTGTTGCCGAAGGCGAAGTAATTGACATCTACGGCGACCTGTAAGCGGGGGCCAGCAAACGCAATCACGAATCATGGGAGTTAAGAAATTAAGACCTATCACCCCCGGCACCCGTTTCCGCGTGGCTCCCGACTTCGCGGAGATCACGACCAGCAAGCCTGAGAAAAGCCTGCTGGAACCCATCAAGAAAACGGGTGGCCGTAATAACTCCGGGCATCGTACCATGCGCTACATTGGCGGTGGACATAAGCGGATGTACCGGATTATCGACTTCAAACGTAACAAGCACGGCATTCCAGCCACGGTGGTGTCGGTAGAATACGATCCAAACCGCTCGGCCCGCATCTCGCTGGTGCAGTATGCTGATGGGGAGAAACGCTATATCATTGCCCCAAACGGCATTAAAGTAGGCCAGACCATTCTGTCGGGCGAGGGAGCAACTCCCGATGTGGGCAATGCCCTTCCACTGGGTTCGATGCCTATCGGTACGATTGTTCACGCCATTGAATTACAACCTGGTCGGGGTGCAGCAATGGCCCGCTCGGCTGGTACGTATGCACAGTTGGTCGCCCGGGAAGACAAGTATGCCGTACTGCGGTTACCCTCCAGCGAAACCCGCCGGGTACTGAGCACCTGTTTGGCTACGGTTGGTACGGTATCCAACGCCGACCATATGAACGTAACAATGGGTAAAGCTGGCCGGATGCGCTGGTTAGGTCGTCGGCCCCGCACTCGTCCTGTAGCGATGAACCCCGTTGACCACCCCATGGGTGGTGGCGAAGGCCGCGCTTCAGGTGGGCATCCCCGCTCGCGGAACGGTCAGTTCTCGAAAGGTCAGAAGACCCGCAGCAAGAAGAATCCGTCGAACAACATGATCATTAGCCGTCGTAAAAAGTAATCCTGCATGGCACGTTCGCTAAAAAAAGGTCCTTATATAGATTACCGTCTGGACAATAAGGTGCAGGCGATGAATGATTCGGGCAAGAAGTCGGTGATCAAAACCTGGTCGCGTCGTTCGATGATTTCGCCCGATTTTGTAGGTCATACCATGGCTGTTCACAACGGGAATAAATTTATTCCCGTTTACGTCACGGAAAATATGGTTGGTCACAAGCTCGGCGAGTTTGCGCCCACGCGGAACTTCCGGGGTCACACGGCAAAAAAAGACAAGGGCAAACGGTAAAACCAGTGAGCAGCGAACAGTAAAACTGATAGCTGCTGGCTGATACCTGATAACTGAAATCATGGAAGCAATAGCAAAGCTAAAAAATGTTCCCTCGTCACCGCGTAAGATGCGGTTGGTGGCCGACCTGATTCGGGGTCAGCGCGTAAGCCGGGCGTTAGGAATTCTGCGTTACCAGCCCCAGGCTGGTGCCGTAGTGCTGCAAAAAGTACTGCTTTCGGCAGTAGCTAACTGGCAGCAGAAAAACGAAGATGCCCGCATCGAAGATGCTGACCTATTCGTAAAAACTATTTTTGTGGATGGTGGTACCATGCTGAAGCGGCTACGGCCCGCCCCCCAGGGTCGCGGCCACCGGATTCGGAAACGGTCGAACCATGTCACGATTGTTGTGGACAGCGCAGCCTCGGTGATACCCGAAATTGAAGAAGCAACCGAACCATCTGAAAAGGCATAACACGCATGGGACAGAAAATTAATCCAATTGGTTTCCGGCTCGGCATCGTGAAAGGATGGGATTCGAGTTGGTACGGCGGCAAAGAATTTGCCGAGAAGTTAGTTGAAGACCAGAAAATCAGGAAATACATTGCCGCCCGTATCCCGAAAGGGTCTATTGCGCGGGTTGTTATTGAGCGTACCCTCAAGCGTATTACCCTGACTATTCACACGGCCCGCCCCGGTATTGTTATCGGTAAGGGTGGGAACGAGGTGGACAAGATTAAAGAAGAGCTGAAAAAAATCACTGGTAAAGACGTTCAGATCAACATTTTCGAGATCAAACGGCCAGAGGTGGATGCAAAACTGGTTGGCGAAGCGATTGCCCAGCAGTTACAGGCTCGTATCTCGTTCCGCCGGGCCATGAAGCAGGCCATCCAGTCGGCATTGCGCGTGGGTGCTCTCGGTATCAAAGTGAAAGTATCAGGTCGGTTAGGCGGTGCAGAGATTGCCCGTTCTGAGCAGTATAAGGAAGGCCGCGTGCCGCTTCATACCGTTCGGGCCGATATTGACTATGCCATTTCAGAAGCTCAGACGGTGTACGGTAAAATCGGCATCAAAGTCTGGATTTTTAAAGGCGAACTCTACGGCAAGCGCGACTTGTCGCCGGCAGCATTGATGACTCAGGCTTCGGCTGGTGAGCGCAGTGGTGGTGCCAGCGACCGGGGCGAACGCCGGGGTCGTGAGCGGGGCGATGAGCGCGGTGGCGACCGGGGTGGCCGGGGCCGCAACGACCGGGGCAATAACGCAGCTGGTGGTGACCGGGGCGGTGCTAACCGGGGCGGTGGCCCAGGGGCTAACCGTGGTGCAGGAGGAGCAAATAACCGGGGCGGTGGCGGAGGTGCCAACCGTGGCGGAGGAGGACCAAGACGATAAATCCAATAAGCTGCTATGTTACAGCCAAAGAGAACCAAATTTCGCAAGCAACATAAGGGCCGGATTCCGGGCATCGCTAGTCGGGGCCATGAGATTTCGTTTGGTACGTTCGGTATCAAATCGCTCGAACCTGGCCGGATTACCGCCCGTCAGATCGAAGCTGCCCGTATTTCAGTAACGCGGGCTATGAAACGGGAGGGTCAAGTTTGGATCCGTATTTTCCCGGACAAGCCCATTACCAAGAAGCCCGCAGAAGTGCGGATGGGTAAAGGTAAAGGTGCCCCAGAATACTGGGTTGCCGTTGTCAAGCCTGGCACCATTATGTTTGAAGCCACTGGGGTTGACCTGGCTACAGCACAGGAGGCTCTCCGGCTGGCTGCCCAAAAACTCCCCGTGCGCACCAAATTTGTGGTACGCCGTGATTATCAGGAAGAAGCCGCATAATCCGAAAACGAATCTGTAACCATGAAGAACGAAGAAATCAGAGCGTTATCGGTTGAGCAACTGCAACAGCAGATTGGTGCCGAGCAGGACCAACTGCTAAAACTACAGTTTGCCCACGCCGTATCGCCCATCGAAAACCCGATGCGCCTGCGCGCAGCCCGCAAACTGATAGCCCGGCTGCATACCGAGTTGACCCAGAAAACACGTCAGGCCCAGACTAGCTAATATACGACGATGGAAGCACAACAAGAGCAGACACAGCCACAGGCCGAGCCGGTAGCTACTGTCGAAAGAAATGCCCGCAAAGAGCGGATTGGCAAGGTGGTCAGCAGCAAAATGGAGAAAACCATTACTGTTGCCGTTGACCGGAAAGTGAAGCATACGATGTACGGTAAGTTTATGCACCGCACCACGAAGTTTCATGCTCACGATGAGAAAAATGAGTGTGGCATTGGCGACACCGTTCGGATTATGGAAACCCGCCCCCTGAGTAAAACCAAACGGTGGCGGTTAGTGGAAATCATTGAAAAAGCGAAATAAGCCATGTTACAGCAAGAATCAAGACTTACAGTAGCCGATAACAGTGGTGCCAAAGAGGTACTGGTTATCCGTGTGCTGGGCGGTACGGGCAAACGGTATGCTTCGTTAGGTGACAAAATAGTGGTAACGGTGAAAGCTGCCCTGCCATCTGGCAACATCAAAAAAGGCACTGTATCGAAAGCCGTTGTGGTGCGCACCCGCAAAGAAGTTCGTCGGAAAGATGGATCGTATATCCGTTTTGAAGATAATGCAGCCGTGCTGCTGAATAATAACGATGAGCCGCGTGGGACGCGGATTTTCGGGCCGGTAGCCCGTGAGTTGCGCGAGAAACAGTTTATGAAAATTGTGTCCTTAGCCCCGGAGGTATTGTAAGATGAAAAAGAAGAAAACCGTTGAACCGCATAAGTTCCACATCAAAACCGGCGATACTGTACTGGTAATTGGTGGAAACTCGAAAGGTCATCGTGGCGCAGTGCTCGAAGTGATGCGCGACCGTGACCGGGCCAAGGTAGAAGGTGCTGCTATTATTACGAAGCACTTGAAGCCTACTGCCCAAAGCCCACAGGGAAATCTGGAAAAAACTGAAGGCACCATTCATATCAGCAATTTGATGGTGGTTGATCCAGGTACTGGTGAGCCGACTCGCACTGGCCGTAAGTTGAACGAAAAAGGCAAACTCCAGCGGTATGCCAAAAAATCGGGCAACTTCATTGGTAACTAATCAACAGTTGTAAAGCATTCTTTACAGCGTTAGAACAAACGAAACAATGGCAACGCCAAGACTGAAAGAGAAATTTATAAAGGAGGTAATGCCTCAGTTGCAGCAGAAATTTGCGTATAAGTCGATCATGCAAGTGCCCCGGCTAACCAAAATTGTGCTGAACAAAGGCATAGGAGCCGCCGTAGCCGATAAGAAATTAGTTGATATAGGGGTTGACGAGTTGACAACCATTACCGGTCAGAAAGCCATCCCAACCATCTCTAAGAAAGCTGTCTCGAACTTCAAACTCCGCGAGAAAATGCCCATTGGGGCCAAAGTAACCTTGCGAGGTCAGAAAATGTACGAATTTTTAGATCGGCTAACCAGCGTTGCGCTGCCGCGTGTCCGCGATTTCAAAGGCATTAGCGACAAAGGGTTCGACGGGCGGGGTAACTACACCTTCGGGGTGCAGGAGCAAATCATCTTTCCTGAAATCAGCATCGATAAGGTGCAGCGGATTTCGGGTATGGACATCACCTTTGTGACAACGGCCAACACCGATGCCGAGAGTATCGAACTGTTGCGGGCTTTAGGATTACCATTTGCCAGCAGCGGTAAAAAATAAGAACGACTATGGCAAAAGAATCAATCAAAGCAAGAGAGCGTAAACGGGCCGCAACCGTTGCCAAGTACGCTACCAAGCGGGCTGCTCTGAAAGCCGCCGGCGACTATCTTGGGTTAGACAAGCTGCCCCGCAATGCCTCGCCTGTGCGGATGCACAACCGATGCAAACTAACGGGCCGCCCTCGGGGCTACATGCGTAAGTTTGGTATATCGCGGGTAACCTTCCGCGAAATGGCCAGCGAAGGCAAGATACCGGGCATAACGAAAGCAAGCTGGTAACGTTTTATTTCTCATTCAGTTTCCGTACCTTTGCAGGCCCAAAACGGGGCAGGCAAGCATATCTCTTGCAGAAATGAATACAGATCCGATAGCAGATTTTCTGACCCGCATCAGAAACGCCATCCGTGCCAAGCACCGGGTGGTTGAAATCCCTGCATCTAATATAAAGAAGGAAATCACCAAAGTCTTGTACGACAAGGGCTTCATCCAAAACTATAAGTTCGATGAGACCGGCCCACAGGGGACGATCAAAATTGCCCTTAAGTATAATCCCGTCACGA
>JBBQUC010000015.1:0-19547 GCA_038212815.1 Cytophagales bacterium | reverse complement strand
CCCTCTGTCCCCGTTATGTTTTTGGCTACTACCTCGGCCATGTCGTAGCCGGGAGCTACCAGGCCGTAGATCATGCCGCTGTGCAGGGCGCACTCGCCAATGGCGTAAATGGCAGGGTCGTTGGTTTGGAGTTGATCGTTGACTACTATACCCCCGCGTGGACCAACGGCCAACCCGGCGGCTTTGGCCAGTTCGTCGCGGGGCCGAATCCCTGCCGATACAATGACGATGTCGGCATCAAGGTGCCCGCCGTCGGCAAATTGCAGGCCCCTTACGCGGTCGTAACCCGTAAACTCAGTCGTATTTTTGTTCAGGTGAATCTGAATGCTCAGGCTCTCCATTTTGCGCCGGAGCAGGGCCGCGCCCGCTTCATCCAGTTGCCGGGGCATCAGACGGGGGGCAAACTCCACCACGTGGGTTTCCAGGCCCATATCCAGGGCGGCTTTGGCCGCTTCCAGGCCCAACAGGCCTCCCCCAATAACGGCGGCTTTGGTGGCCCGCTGCCCATAATGAGCAATGGCTTCGAGGTCTTCAATGGTTCGGTAAGCAAATACGCCATCTTTCCGTACGCCCGGTACGGGCGGCATAAACGGAGCCGAGCCAGTGGCCAACACCAGCACATCGTAAGGAACCTGTCGGCCTGTATGTGTGGTTAACGTTTTACTGGCGCGGTCAATGTGGGTAACGCATTCGCTGGTATGGAGCGCAATGCCATTATCGGCATACCAGTTGGCCGGTGCCAGGGTGAGTTCGTCGGGGGAATGCCCGGAGAAAAAGGCACTCAGGTGTACCCGGTCATAGGCCGGGCGAGGCTCTTCGCCAAACACTGTCAGAGAGAACCGACCGCCATCGGAACTACCTGACTTCATCAGCAACTTTTCGCAGAGCTTATACCCTACCATCCCGTTGCCGACTACTACAATGTTCTTCATTGTTGTCGTGATTTAAGGTGGAACACTTGGTTAACTTTAAAAAATCATAATTTTTCTAGTTTCGTTACTTTATTTGGCAAATACACATAAAAACAAAACTATATTTGCCATTGACCGCTATAAATGTATGAATAATTTTGATATCTCTACTATTCGCCTGTACATTTGCACCTGTATTTTTACCGTAGTGTTATGAAAACGCCCAAACTCACGCTGGTTGGAGCTGGTCCCGGCGACCCTGAACTTATCACCCTGAAAGGGATGCGGGCGTTGCAGCAGGCCGATGCTGTACTCTACGACGCACTGGTTCACCCTGACCTATTGGCGTATGCCCCCACCACGGCTGAGTTGGTTTTTGTAGGCAAACGCCCGTGGCAACAGACCGGCGGAAGGTGTGAGTTTGCCCAGGCCGATATTAATGACCTCATTATAGACTATGCGCACCGCTGCGGCCATGTAGTCAGGCTCAAAGGGGGCGACCCGTTTGTGTTTGGGCGTGGTTTTGAGGAGTTGACTACCGCAAGCGAAGCCGGGATCGAGGTGTCAGTAGTACCGGGCCTCTCGAGCAGTTATGCCGTACCGGCTCTGGCGGGTATTCCGCTCACGGCGCGGGGCGTGAGCGAAAGTTTTTGGGTGCTAACCGGTACCACCAAAGACCACCGCCTGTCCAACGACATTCGGGCGGCTGTGGCCACCAACGCTACGGTAGTGATTCTGATGGGTATGCACCACCTGACCGACATTATGGCTATTGTGGCCGGTGAAGGCAAAAGCGATTTACCCGTTGCCGTGATTCAGAATGGAAGTTGGGAATCGGAGAAAACAGTTTTTGGCACCGCCCAGAGCATTGCCGGCGTTGTAGCGAAGGCAGGCATCAGCAACCCAGCCATCATTGTCATTGGCGAGGTGGTGAGCCTGGCGCATACCGTTTCTCAGGCTGGTTTGGCCTATGCCCTCTGACTGTTATTTCCCCGCTAACTTCACGCCCATATATACGGAGTACTTTTTCCATTCATGTAGAATTAAACAAAGAGACCGAACTACATTCGGTCTCTTTGTTTACCAACAGGTAGCACTGATACTTGGCCGTTTTTACGTTGGTAGGTCTGGTAGCACCAATTGGGTAAAAACGCTTCTTTTTAATTTTTGCTCAAAAACCTATTTTCCGAAAAAACTGCAATTTTTTCGTGATCAATCGCTATTTTAGAACCTGTTTTTCTCAAAAGCAAAATTTTTTGCCTGTAATACGCTAAATTTTCAACATAATTTTTGGTTTTTATGAATTTATACTTAATTTTATATCAACAAAAACAAGTACAAATACTCAGTTACTATTACTCAATAAATAGTACAATTATTTACAATTATCAGTCAAATGTACTGAAAAGTAAAAAGGCTCAATCGAATATCATTCAAAATTTCTTTTTCAAAAAATAGTATTTTTACAAGAATATATTAACCTAGTAGTACTGTAGAATTCTTTTGACACTTGCCCGTTGGCGGACGGGCTACTCTCGAAAGGACGGTGTGTCTGAAAGGCGGATGGCGGTCTGATTTTCGGAAATAAAAAAGCCCTGTGGGATGGCGGTCCCAACAGGGCAACTGGTCTAAGTTAACTGAGTTCCACCTTAAACCACTCAAAAGTATGAAGTATTTCATACATCGCCAAACAGCCGTGCTGTCTGGCCTGTTTCTCCTCCTGTTTTCACAGGTTCAAGCCCAATTTACCTTTTCGGGCCAACTCCGTACCCGCAGCGAATACCGCGCCGGGCAGGGTACTCTCCTCAAAACGAGTGATAGTCCCGCATTTTTCACCTCGCAGCGTACCCGCATCAGCGCGGCCTACGCCGGGTACCGCATCAAAGCGTTTGCTACCATTCAGGATGTGCGCGTTTGGGGGCAGGATGCCTCCACCATTAACCGCACTACCAATGCTGACCTGAATGGACTGATTCTGCACGAAGCCTGGGGCGAAATTAGCCTTTTAGACACCACTCAGACCAAACTGGGTAAAGAACTGGCCCTGAAAGTTGGTCGGCAGGAGTTGGTCTATGACGACGTGCGGCTATTGGGCAATCTCGACTGGCTTCAGCAGGGTCGTCGGCACGATATGGCCCTGCTCAAGTACGTCAATAAGGGCTGGACGCTCCATGCCGGGGTAGCCTATAACCAGAACAAAGAACTGAAGGCCGGAACGGCGTATAATGGGGCTCCGGTAGGGTACACGGCAGGCACCAACGGCATTGGTGCCGCGTATAAATCATTGCAGTTTCTGTATCTGGGTCGGAAATTCTGGGCGGGGAATGTGTCATTTCTGGCCATCAAAGACGACTTTAACCAGTCGGTTACCACCCCGGCCAGTGGCAGTATAGCCGCTACCACTACCTACACCGATGCGGTATGGAGCCGGGTAACGGTGGGTAGCTACGTGAACGCTACGTTCAAAAAAATAGGGGTTAAAGCCGAAGCCTACTACCAGACCGGCAAGTACCGCGATGGCCGCGATGTGAGCGCGGGCTTAGTATCGGCGGCTCTCTCCTACGCCACCAGTCGGCGCACCACAATTACCGCCGGTATGGATTATACGACGGGGAACGAGCCGACGAATACCACCGGCACGAGCCACCGGTTCGACCCGCTCTACGGCACTCCGCATAAGCATTGGGGCTATATGGATTACTTCTACGTGGCTGATGCCTTCGGTACGGGTGGGTTGTCGGATATGTACCTGAAACTGCGGTACAAACCACTCGACAAGCTTACCCTAACGGTCGATGCCCATCAATTTGCCAGCACCAACACCGTTTTGGGTACCGATAAAGTACCGGTCAGCAACCCCACCTTTGGGCAGGAAGTCGATATAGTGGGGCAGTACGCCATGACCAAAAATATTGGTCTGGAGGGCGGCTACTCTACACTGGCTGCTACCGATGCACTGGCTGCTGTGAAGGGTGTTGCCACGCCCAACAAGTCGGCCAACTGGGCATATCTGATGATTAACCTCAAGTTTTAAAATTATGAAAAAGATAGTCAACTACCGATTGTTTGTGTTGCTCACTGTATTGGGGAGTGTATGTATCAGCTTTGCCGCTTTTGCCCCTGCCGAAGAGGAACCTATTAAGATTGGGTTTATCCCCCTCACCGACTGTGCACCTATTGTAATGGCCAAAGAACTGGGGCTATTCGAGAAGTACGGCGTGAATGTGCAAATCAGCAAAGAAGCCTCCTGGGCCAACATCCGCGACAAAATCATGACGGGTGAATTAGACGCAGCCCATTGCCTGTACACCATGCCGTTTTCGGTTTATACGGGTGTGGGCGGCAAAGCTGGGTCGGAGATGTACATTGCCATGATTCTAAACAACAACGGGCAGGCCATTACGCTCTCCAATGATTTTTGCGGCAAGGTAGGGTTTAAGCAAACTGGCAAAGTGGCACCGGTTATCATGAACAAACTCAAAGCCGAGAAAGAAGTAACCTTCGCCATGACCTTTCCCGGTGGTACGCACGACCTCTGGCTGCGCAACTGGTTGGCCGCTACGGGTATGGATGCCAAAAAGCTGAAAATCATTACTATTCCGCCCCCACAAATGGTGGCCAATATGAAAGTTGGCAACATGGATGGCTACTGCGTGGGCGAACCCTGGAATGGCGTGGCGGTAAAACAGGGTATCGGCTTTACCGAAATAGCCAGCCAGGATATCTGGAAACACCACCCCGAAAAAGCCCTAGTCGCGAATAAAACCTTTGCCACCAAAGACCGCGAAAAACTGAAGCGGGTAATGATGGCCGTGTTGGAAGCCTGCAAATGGCTTGATTCGCCCGCCAACCGCAAAAATGCCGCCAGCATTATTGGCCGCCAACCCTACGTAAATGCCCCTGCCGATGTGATTGAAAACCGCCTGGCTGGCACCTACGACCTCGGCTGTAACCAGGGTCAGGAGATTTACGGCGACAACATGATGACGTTTTTTCGGGGTGGTCAGGTCAATTTCCCCCGTAAAGCACACGGCATCTGGGCCATGGCGCAGTACGTCCGGTTCGACTACCTCAAAACGGCTCCCGACTACAAGGAGATTGCCGATAAACTGGTACTACAGGATTTGTACAAAGAAGTGGCCACGAAAATGGGGATTAAAATCCCGAATGACGACATGAAGCCCTTCAGCCTGACGATTGATAAAACCATGTTCGACCCCAACAACCCGGCAGGGTATCTGGCAACAAAGTAAAAATAACTCAAACTATGGAAGCACTCTCTCTCCCCCTCGGCAGCGACACAGATAGTGTGTTAGCCGAAACCCTGAAAAACTGGGCAATTAAGCTGAAAACAGGCAGTCTATCGCTGCTTTATGCCCTCATTGGTATGGGCGCTCTGATCGGACTATGGGCCTTGATTAGTAAGCTAACGAACAACGAGATACCCACGCCCTGGGCAACCTGGGTGGTGTTTAGCGGCTTGCTGGCCGACCCATTTTACGATAACGGGCCGAACGACAAGGGCATCGGTCTGCAACTGTGGAGTTCTATTGTGCGGGTTTTCACCGGCTTTGGTATTGGCTCGGTAGTCGCTATTCCGCTGGGGATTCTGATGGGAGCCAACTCGTTCTGTCGCAAGGTTTTCTACCCCATTGTGCAGATTCTTCGGCCTGTATCTCCATTAGCCTGGTTTCCGATTGGGCTGATGGCGTTTCAATCCGCCGAGAAAGCCACCATTTTTATCATTGTCATTACCTCACTCTGGCCCACGCTGATCAACACAGCCTTTGGGGTAGCCTCACTACCGCAGGATCACAAGAACGTGGCGAAGGTGTTCGGCTTTTCAACCTGGACGTACATCACCAAAATTCTGCTGCCGTTCAGTCTGCCGCACATCATCACTGGCCTGCGGCTGTCTATCGGCGTAGCCTGGCTCGTGATTGTAGCGGGCGAAATGCTCTCCGGGGGTATGGGTATTGGGTTCTTCGTTTGGGATAGCTGGAATGCCCTCAGTTTAGAGCGCGTCATCTCGGCCATTCTCATTATCGGGATCGTCGGCCTGCTGCTCGACCGAGTATTTACCATCATCGAACACAAAGTTTCTTACGGAAAATAATGCAAATCCAACTCAACAACGTAGAAATTGCCTTTTCGGGAGCTAAAGGGCGGTTTGTGGCCGTGCGCGATATAAACCTATCGGTTAGCAAGGGCGAGATTGTGGCCATCATTGGCCATTCAGGTTGCGGCAAATCTACCATTCTGAACGCCATGGCGGGCATGATAAAACACACCAAAGGGGAGGTACTCATCAATGGTAAACCCGTGGAAGGCCCCGGCCCAGATCGGGGGATGGTGTTTCAGCACTATTCGCTGCTGCCCTGGATGTCGGTAGAGCGGAATATCCGGGTGGCGGTAGATGCCGTACTGCGCGACAAAACCACCACCGAGCGGGCTGATATTGTGCAGTATTTTCTGGAAGCGGTGAATCTCTATCAGCACCGCAACAAGCTGCCAAGCGAGATTTCGGGGGGCATGAAACAGCGAACTGCCATTGCCCGCGCCTTCGCCATCAACCCCGAAATTCTGCTCTTAGACGAGCCATTCGGCGCGTTGGATGCGCTCACCAAAGCGGCTATGCACGTGGAGTTGCTGAAACTATGGAACCTCGATAAACGCCAGAAAACCATCGTTATGGTGACGCACGACATTGAAGAAGCCATTTTTCTGGCCGACCGCATTGTGGTGATGACCGACGGGCCATCGGCCACCATCCGCGAGATTGAGAACGTACCGCTCGAACGGCCCCGGCACAAAAAAGACATTGCCCACGACCCACGCTATAACGACATCCGTGACCGCCTGCTGGAATTGCTCATTGATAAACTGTCTATTGCCGACTGATTCCAGTCAACATAGATGAAACAGACCTCGCTCAACATCTTCTCGTTCCGATGAGGAGGTTCCACATGATAAAGAGCTGATACTGGAAATGGCTTAAACGTTATGACAAAATCAACCTGTTCGTATTGTGGTGTTGGCTGTGGCATTGTAGCGCATACAGACCGGAATGGACAGTTGACCGTGCAAGGCGACCCGTTGCATCCGGGTAGTCAGGGAATGCTCTGCTCCAAAGGGCAAAACCTGCACTATACAGTTATGGATCAGACCGACCGGCTGCTGTATCCGCAAATGCGCTACAACCGCGCCATGCCTCTCGAACGGGTATCGTGGGATGCTGCCCTCGACCGGGCCGCTGCCGTGTTCAAAACCATTATTCAGCAGCACGGCCCCGATTCAGTGGCGTTTTATGCGTCGGGGCAGTGCCTGACCGAAGAGTATTACCTGATTAATAAATTGGCCAAGGGGTTTTTGGGCACCAATAACCTCGATACCAACTCGCGGCTCTGTATGTCGTCGGCGGTGGTGGGGTATAAACTAACCCTCGGTGAAGACTCCGTACCGGGCAGTTACGAAGACATCGACCTGGCCGATACGCTGCTGGTTACCGGGGCCAACCCGGCCTGGTGTCACCCCATTATTTTCAGGCGAGTAGAGGCCCGCAAAGCTGCCTATCCCGATTTTAAACTGATTGTAGTTGATCCGCGCCGGACGCAAACGGCGGCCATGGCAGACCTCCACCTGCAAATAAAACCTGGTACCGATATTACCCTGCACCACGCCATTGCGCGGGGATTGATTGACCGGGGCCTCATTGACCAGCCGTTTATTGATAACCATACGGAAGGTTTCGAGCGCTTCAACCAGAAAGTACACGAGCGCACGCTGAAAGAAGCGGCTACCCTCTGCGGCATCTCGCTCGATGATCTGCGGTGGGCCATTGAATACATTGGCCGCTCGAAGGCGTTTATGACCATGTGGACAATGGGCCTGAATCAAAGCGTGGTAGGCGTAAACAAAAACGTGTCGCTCATCAATCTATCCCTCATTACGGGGCAGATTGGCAAACCCGGTGCCGGGCCGCTTTCGCTGACGGGCCAACCCAACGCGATGGGGGGGCGTGAAACCGGCGGTATGGCCAACCTCCTGCCTGCCCACCGCGATATGGCCAATCCGCAGCACCGGCAGGAGGTGGCCGAATTCTGGGCCACACCCGCGCTTGGGGTGCGTGAACTACCCGCCAAACCCGGCCTGACCGCCACAGAGCTGTTTACCGCCCTGCGCGACGGTACGGTAAAGGCCGTCTGGATTGTGTGTACAAACCCCATTGTGAGCCTGCCCGACTCGAAATTAGTGGAAGAAGCCCTGAAAAACGCCCGGTTTGTGGTGGTGCAGGACATTTCAGACCGCTCCGATACCCTGGCTTATGCTGACCTGGTGCTACCCGCAGCGGGCTGGGGCGAAAAAACGGGGACAATGACCAGCTCTGAAAGGCGCATCTCGTACCTGAACAAATTTGCTGAACCACCGGGCGAAGCCAAACCTGATGCCGAGATTATCTGGGACTTTGCCCGCAAAATGGGCTTTGGGGAGGCTTTTCCCTACCAGAACGGGGCCGAGGTATATGCCGAACACGCCCGACTCACCAAAGGCACCCACATCGACATATCAGGGCTAAGCCACGAGCGGCTCAAAACAGAAGGTACGTTACAGTGGCCCGTCCCCACACCCGACTCACCCGGTACAAAGCGACTCTTTACCGATCATCAGTTTTATACCCCCTCCAAACGGGCCAGAATCCAGACTGTTCCCGACGAGAATCAGTCGGAACCCACCACCCTCGATTTCCCGCTGATTCTGACTACAGGGCGTATCCGCGACCAGTGGCATACCATGACCAAGACCGGTAAGGTGGCCAAGTTGAATGGCCATATCCCGAAGCCGTTTCTGGAGATTCACCCCAAAGATGCCGAAGAGCGGAGCCTGGGCGAAGGCGACCCCGTGGTTGTAACGGGCCATCGGGGGCAAGTACAAGTAAATGTAAAAATTACCAAAGATATTAAGCGGGGCGTAGTATTTCTGCCCATGCACTGGGGTAAACTCTTGAATAGCAATGCTGCCCGCGCCAATAATCTGACGAATCCACTCATTGACCCCGTATCGAAAGAGCCGGATTTGAAGTTCTCGGCGGTGCAGGTAGCGCGGGTAGTCGTACCCAAACGCAAAATTCTGGTAGTTGGGGCGGGGGCGGCAGCCACGCGGTTTGTCCAGACGTATCGTACCCTTACCCCGCAGGCCGACGAAATCCACGTATTCAGCCAGGAGCCTACGCCATTTTATAACCGGGTGATGCTGCCTGACTACCTGAGCGGGGCAAAAGCGTGGGACACGCTCGTTAAACTCACCCCCGAATCAGCCCTGGCGATGAACATTCATCTGCATGTTGGGGTAACTATCGAGTCTATCGACCGGGGGGCCAAAACCATTACCGACAACCGGGGGCAGGTGCATACCTACGATGTGCTGTTACTCACCCCCGGCAGCCGGGCGTTTATGCCCCGCGAGTACATCACCCACCTCAAAGGTGTTGGCACGATGCGCACCCGCCACGATGCCGACACCCTGCGGGAACGACTAGCTGGTATGCCCGGTGGTCGGGTCGTCATTGTGGGCGGAGGGTTGCTAGGACTTGAATTAGCCGCATCGCTGCGCGAGATTGGTGTAGGTGTAACAGTGATTCAGCGTGAGAACCGGCTGATGACCCGGCAGTTAGACGAAGTAGCCAGCGAACTGCTCCATCAGGAACTCACCGACCGGGGGGTAGAGATTCTCTATAACGAAAGCATCCGGTATTTTTTGGGCGACATGGAAGTAACGGGTGTTCACCTCGCCAACGGGCAGACTATTCCGACGCGGGCGGTGGTATTTGCCATCGGCACGCAACCCAACACCGAACTGGCGCGGGCCGCCGGGCTGACCGTAAACCGGGGCATTGTGGTGAATGAACACCTCCAAACTGCCGACCCGGCTATTTTCTCGGCGGGCGAAGTGGCGGAACTAAACGGGCAACTGTGGGGCATTACCGCAGCCGCCGAAGAACAGGCCGACGTGATTGCCCGTTACCTCCATGGCGACTGGCTAAACTACTATACCGGCTCCCTGTCTATGAATATCCTGAAAATGGAGGGACTACATCTCTGTTCGCTCGGCCTGCCTGAAGCCCCCCGATCTGCCGATGGGTTGGCCAATGAATACGAAGAGGTTGTGTTTATTGATAAAGCCAAGCGGTATTACAAAAAGTGTATCATTCACCGCGACCGGCTCGTAGGGGCCATTCTCATTGGCGATAAAGCTGAGTTCCTGGAGTACAAAGACCTGATTGCCAACCGCATCGAACTCTCTGATAAGCGATTGTCACTGCTTCGCTCCGGGCAGGCACCCAAGCCTGTGCTGGGGAAATTGGTTTGTTCATGCAATAATGTGGGCGAGGGCAATCTGACCGAAGCGCTACAAAGTGGCATTACCGAATTGGGCAAGCTTTGCCAGACCACGGGAGCGGGTACCGGCTGCGGAAGCTGCCGCCCCGAAGTAAAAGCCATTCTGGAGCGCATGGGCAAGAAGGTAGCGGTGTGAGAAATTGAGTCTATTTGAATCAAAGAAAAACTATGACAACGCAATTAGAAAAAGTCATTACTGACCTACAGAAACTGTCGGAAACTGAGCAAAATACTATAGCCCAACTTATTGAGGATGAACTGCTCTGGGATTTGACGTTTAAAAATTCGCCTTCATTGTTAGAGAAACTAGCCGATGAAGCCTTAGCCGAATTTAAAGCTGGCGATACAAAACCCGTTGATTACTGTTAAAATCAGAAACGACTCAAAAATCCAGAGAGTAATACGCCCGCTTACCTGAATCTATCCAAAAAGCTACCCGTAAGGCATATTATTTGTGGAAAGCTGATAATTGGCATCCCGCCACCCAGTTTAAAATAGTTCACCCGGTAAAGCCCATTTATTCTGCTCGTACAGGGATTGGTTACAGGGCATTAGGGATCAAGGAAGGCGACACTATAATCTGGTTTTGAATTGGATCACATAGCGAGTATGATCATTTGTTAAAAATGTTATGACCCTCCCTTACCGATTCCCGCTTTTCCTGCTTCACGTCAGCGCAATTACCCTGTATCTGGATGACCCTATTCGGTTTGCTTCGGCCCTAAAACAACAGGAATAACTATGCCTCTTCTCCGTGTTCTGACTCAGGGTGGTAGTATGGCTCCCAACGACCTTCGGCAAGTAGCAGGATGGGCGTTCGACTATGGGCACGACAGACCTGTTCTGACGGTACTCGAAATAAGCAACCGGCAGGAGATTTTGCTGAATCCGCCCACGGCCATTATTCGGGAAGACCTGGCCCGGCGGATTCATGGTCTTGGTTTAGTGACGGATGAAGCCGCACCACAGGCGCAGAATATTGTTACCTCGCTGCCTGCCACCGATGTACTGACCGATACGCCCTGGCTAACGGCGGGTGTGTATCTGGACGTACTGGCGCAGTTTACCACTGCCCCCCAGCTCAAGGTGAACGTAATTGACCCGGCGCAGTCGCTGGTATCTGGGGTCACCGGCAACATTAATTTTGTGGCCGCTCCGGAGCCAAATTACTGGTACATCCTGTTGCGCCCGTCGGGTAGTGTCAGGCGGTATGTATGGCCGGTCTTGATCGAAAGCGAGTCGATAGGGCAGTTCGCGGAGGTAGTAGAGCGGCATTATAGGGCTAACGAGGCTGACCGGGGAGAGCGGGCAACATTCGAGACATTTTACCGGGCCGTTATGGCCGATTTCCGGGGGAATACCCGCAAACCCACCCGCGATATGCCGACGATGGCGACCGGTGTGCCGGTCTATGAAGGATTTCACCAGACCCGTTCGGGTAATTACTGGCTGGGATTGTTTCGGAAGCAGTACGTTTTTTCTACCGAATTCATCCTCGCTCTCTGCGACCTCTGCCGCGAAACCCGGCTGGGCAAAATCTACCTAACTCCGTACAAAACCCTGCTTATCAAAGACATCCGTGAAGCCGAACGCCCCGCCTGGGAGCAACTGCTCGGCCGGTTTGGCATGCGTACAAACCTGCCAGCCTGGCACCTAAACTGGCAGATGCCCAATGCCAGTGAACAGGCCGTGGCCCTGAAAAATCAGGTACTCCGGCAGTTGGACGATACCGACGTTCGCACCGACCAACTCAGTTTTGCTGTCGATATTCCCTTCTCGGAAGCAGCCGCATCGGTGGTGCTGCACCAGAATGGCAGCCCCGAATCGTTCGATGTGTATCAGCGCACGGGACAGTCGGTGGCTACCACGCAGTATGTACTGTTTGCCAAAAGCCAGCCCATTGCCCAACTCGGCGAAGCCATCGGCCAACTGGCTCTGGCGCACTACGAACGGTTGTCGGCCACTACGCCGGTACTCATCGACGAACCCGAAATCCCTGCCGAACAGCCCAAACGGGTAGTGTATGAATGTCCGCATTGCCTAAGTCAGTACGATGGACAATACGGCGAACCACACCGGGGCATTGCCCCACAGACGCAGTTCGCCGATTTACCCGATCAGTATAGTTGCGGGCTGTGCGATGCCCCAAAAACCGACTTTATACAGCGCCTGCTTTAATGTCTTCTACTACAGTGGGGTCGAGCAGGGTGGTAATATCGCCCAGGTTACCCGTTTCGCCCTCGGCTATTTTGCGGAGAATCCGGCGCATGATTTTACCAGAGCGTGTTTTAGGCAGCCCACTCACAAACTGCACCTTGTCTGGTTTGGCAATGGGGCCAATGATGCGGCTGACAGTGGCTAGAATATCGCGTTTCATCAGGTTAGCATCGCTTTCGGCAACGGCCTGTTCGGTAATGACATAGGCATAAATTCCCTGCCCCTTGATGTCGTGTGGATACCCTACCACCGCGCTCTCGACTACACCCGTGTGCATGTTGATGGCATTTTCGACCTCAGCGGTGCCGATGCGGTGGCCCGATACGTTCAGCACATCATCGACGCGGCCCGTGATGCGGTAATAGCCATCGTCGTCGCGCAGGCAGCCGTCGCCGGTGAAGTAAAGGCCAGGATGGGTGGCAAAGTACGTCTGTCGGCAGCGTTCGTGGTCGCCGTAGGTAGTACGCAGCATGCCAGGCCAGGGAAACTTGATGCATAAATTGCCGCTTACCCCATTGCCCTCGATCTCGTTGCCCGTTTCGTCCACCAGTACGGGTTGCACCCCTGGCAGCGGCAGGGTGGCGTAGGTCGGCTTGGTTTTGGTAATGCCCGCTAAAGGCGAAATCATGATGCCGCCGGTTTCCGTTTGCCACCACGGATCCACAATGGGGCAGCGGTTTTTACCGATATGGTCGTCGTACCAGTGCCAGGCTTCTTCGTTGATCGGCTCCCCCACCGACCCCAGTACGGTCAGCGAACTCAGGTCATGGTTTTCCACCCTGTCTAACCCAAACCCCATTAGCGAGCGAATGGCCGTTGGTGCGGTATAGAGTATATTGACCTGGTGCTTATCGACAATGTCCCAAAACCGGCCCGAATCGGGGTAAGTTGGTATGCCCTCGAACAGCAGCGAGGTGGCCCCGCAAGCCAATGGCCCATATACGATGTAGCTGTGGCCGGTTATCCAGCCAATATCGGCCGTACAAAAGTGAACAGGAGCGCGACTATCGGGTTGTGTTTCGTACTGAAACACATTCTGGAAGGTATAGGCGGCATATACCATGTAGCCACCGGTAGTATGCACCACGCCTTTTGGTTTGCCTGTGCTGCCGGAGGTGTAGAGAATGAACAGAACATCTTCGGCATCCATTGCCTCGGCGGGGCAGTCGGCAGTTACCTGCTTCAGTTCCTGTTCCAGCCATACGTCGCGGCCTTTCAGCATGGCTACCGGTGTGCGGGTGCGCGTAGCGACAATGACCCGGCTCACACTGGGACACTGCACCAGCGCGTCATCGACAACCACTTTGAGGTCGATTTCCTTGCCGCCCCGATAGGACCCGTCGGCGGTGATTACGAGTTTGCACTGCGCGTCGTTGATCCGGTCGGCGATGGACTGGGCCGAAAAGCCGCCGAACACCACCGAATGAATGGCCCCGATGCGGGCACAGGCCAGCAGAGCAATGGCCAGTTCGGGGATCATGGGCATATACACACAAACGCGGTCGCCTTTCTGAACCCCGTTGCGCTTAAGCACATTGGCCATGCGGCATACCTGGTCGTAGAGCATTCGGTAGGTCAGCGTTACCCCGGCTTCACTGGGGTCATTGGGTTCCCAGATAATAGCAGGCTGGTTGCCCCGCGTGGCGAGGTGACGGTCGAGGCAGTTTTCGGTAATGTTCAGTTTACCCCCCACGAACCACTGGATAGCTGGCTCGGTGAAGTTCCACTGCAGTGTTTTTTTCCACGGTTTCCGCCACACAAATTCCTGGGCAATTTCGGCCCAGAACGACTCCGGGTCGGCAACGCTGTGCTGGTAAGCCGCCTGGTAGTCGTCGAATGTTTTTATAAGCATGAGTACAGGGTTATCAGTAAGTAAACTAACGTCAGTAAACCAGATTCAGGTCGGGTTCAGGGTATATCGAAGGCCAGTCCGATACCGCGTCCGGCTAAGGCCCGGCCAATTTCATCCAGAATCAGTGGGTCGTCGATGGTAGCGGGCACGGTATATATCTCGCCGTCGGCAATCTGCCGGATGGTTTTACGCAGAATTTTCCCCGAACGGGTTTTGGGTAATCGTTTCACCACGACTGCATTGCGGAAGTAAGCGATGGCACCGATGCGTTCGCGGATGAGGGCAACCAGTTCGGTTTCGAGGAGAGCTTCGTCTGCTAGTATGCCATCTTTCAGCACCACAAACCCCAGGGGACGCTGCCCCCGCAACGGACAGGCGATGCCAACAACCGCACACTCGGCCACTGACGGATGGCCACCCACCAGTTCTTCCATCTCGCCTGTTGACAACCGGTGGCCCGCTACGTTGATAACATCGTCCACCCGACCCATGATAAACACATAGCCATCATCGTCGATGTATCCACCGTCGCCGGAGAGGTAATAGCCGGGAAAACGGTTCAGGTACGAAGCCCGAAACCGCTCATCGTCGTGCCAGAGGGTAGGCAGGCAACCCGGTGGCAGCGGTAGTTTCAGGCAAACCAGGCCCGTTTCGTTGGGGCCGAGTGGCTGACCCTCTTCGTCCAGAATCCGCAGGTCGTAGCCACAGACGGGTTTGGTCGATGAGCCAGGTTTTATGGGCATTGGCTCAATACCCATTGGGTTCGCCACCATCGGCCAGCCCGATTCGGTTTGCCACCAGTGGTCGATGATCGGCACCCCCATCAGATCGGCCAGCCAGTTCAATGTCGGCGGGTCGCAGCGTTCGCCCGCCAGAAACACAGTCCGCAGTGCAGACAGGTCATATTGCTGTTTTAAATCACCGTCGGGGTCTTCTTTGCGGATGGCGCGAAAGGCAGTGGGAGCCGTAAAAAATACATTGACCCGATGATCCTGCATCACGCGCCAAAACGTACCGGCATCGGGCGTTCTAACGGGTTTACCCTCAAATAGCACTGTGGTGCAGCCATGCAGTAGCGGGCCATACACAATGTAGGAATGCCCCACAGCCCAGCCCAGGTCAGACGCAGCCCAATAGACCTCACCCGGCTGCATCGTATAGATTGCTTTCATGCTGTAGTTGAGGGCTACGGCATGACCGCCATTGTCGCGCACAATCCCTTTGGGTTTGCCCGTTGTGCCCGATGTGTACAGGATATACAGCGGGTCGGTTGCGTCCACGGTCACACAATCGGCGGGTTTGGCCCTGGCCACGAGTTCCTGCCAGTCGTAGTCGCGGCCCAGTTCCAGGTCAGCAAGGCAGTGGGGCCGTTGCAAAATCAGGCAGTAGTCGGGGCAATGGGTGGCCCGTTGCAGGGCATCGTTCAGCAGGGGTTTATACGGCACCACACTGCTGAACTCGATGCCGCAGGAGGCCGATAAAACAACTTTGGGGCGGGCATCGTCGATCCGCAGGGCCAGTTCGTGGGGGGCAAACCCGCCAAACACCACCGAATGAATAGCGCCCAGGCGGGCGCAGGCCAGCATAGCAAAGGCCGCTTCGGGCACCATCGGCATGTAGATCACCACCGTATCGCCCTTCGCCACGCCTAAGCCCTGCAAGGCACCTGCCAGTTGCGCTACGGCATCGCGGAGTTCGGTGTAGGTAAACCGCCTGACGCTATTGGTCACGGGTGAATCGTAGATGAGGGCCGTCTGGTCGGCCCGGCCGTGTTCGACATGATGGTCAACGGCCGCGTAGCAGGTGTTGAGTTGCCCGCCGGCAAACCACCGGGTCAGTCCCTGCTCATCCCACGACAGGATGTGTTCTGGTGGGGTAAACCACGGAATCTGTCGCGCCTGCTCGGCCCAGAATGCTTCGGGCTGGGTCAGGCTATAGTGGTAGCTATCGGCGTAGGTCATCGGCGTAAAGTTCGTGTTTCTACTCCTCAGTATAATCGCCCGCCAGTGCATATCGCCCGAAGGTAATCAGTCCGCCCACCACGATGGGCACCAGCACCAGCAGCACCACCCAGCCAAACACACGGTCTTCGAGTTTTTCGCTGCCAATTTTCACTAAACTGTCCGTAATCCGGTTGTAGGCAATCAGCACGCCTAGCACAATCCAGACGATGCCCATGTATTTTTTAATAGCTTTCATACAGATAAATAAGGGGTAAAGTGGGCCAGCCTCGTGACTGGCCTGTGGTTAAACAGAAGGATACAGGTCGAATTAATCGCGGTGAGTCGCCGTGGTCCGATTGCTCAGGTACAGCAAACCAATCACGAAACACACACTGGCAACGATAATGGGATACCACAACCCCTGGAGGTAGGCTTGTGCCACCACGGGTGGGTTGCCAGCGGCTACCGCCACTTCGTTGGCTTTGGTGGCGGTAGCTACCAGGGCCACCGCAATAAAGGGCACCAGGCCACCAAACACCCCGTTGCCAATGTGGTACGGCAGCGACATGGAGGTGTAGCGAATTCGGGTGGGGAACAGTTCGACCAGGAAGGCCGCAATGGGGCCATACACCATCGTTACGTATAAGACCTGAATCAGCACCAGCAGAATCATCGCGATCAGGTCGCCAGTGGGCATCGTCACGGCTCTGGCTACTTCCGGGTTGGGCTTTTCAGCAGCCGCGTCGGCCAGTATGGTCTGCTTCGAGACTTCCTTATACGTTGTGCCATCGGCAAAGACTTTGGTTGTGGTCGTTGTAAGGAGCGAATCGGCCTTATTGGGCACCAGTGCCCGGTTTACAGCCACTTTCGTCTGATCGGTCATTTCCTGTTTGGCGGTCAGGTCGGTCAGGTTATACATTTTCTCGTAGATGGGCCGGTAGGTCAGAATCCCCAGTGCCATCCCCAGCAGCATGATGCCTTTACGGCCAATACGGTCGGAGAGACCGCCGAAGATAATGAAGAACGGCGTGGCAATCAGCAGGGCTACGGCCACCACAATGTTCGACTGTACGAATTCGACGTTGCAGGTTTTCTGGATAAACGACAGGGCGTAGAACTGCCCCGTGTACCAGATAACCCCCTGACCAGCCGTAGCACCAAACAGGGCCAGTAACACCATTTTCAGGTTTTCGCGCTTGCCAAAGCTCTCGGCCAGTGGGTTCTTCGAGGTTTTGCCTTCCGATTTCAGTTTCGAGAACATCGGCGACTCGGCCATCCGCAGGCGGATATAAATGGAAACCGCTACCAGCACCGCCGACAGCACAAACGGAATCCGCCACCCCCACTTGCCAAACTCTTCAACACCTACAATCTGCCGCGTGGCCACAATAACGCCCAGCGAAACGAACAGACCCAGGGTGGCCGTTGTCTGGATAAAACTGGTGTAATAACCCCGGCGACCAGCAGGAGCGTATTCGGCTACGTAGGTAGCCGCCCCACCGTATTCGCCCCCCAGAGCCAGACCCTGCACTAACCGTAGCACCAGCACTAAAACCGGTGCCCAGTAGCCAATGGTTTCGTAACCCGGAATGAGGCCAATCAGAAACGTTGACCCACCCATCAGCACCAGCGTTACCAGAAACGTATATTTCCGGCCAACCAGGTCGCCCAGCCGACCAAATACCAGCGCACCAAACGGGCGGACAATAAACCCGGCCGCAAAGGTTGCCAGCGTTGACAGCAGGGCGGCTGTTGGGTTATCTTTCGGAAAAAACTGGGTGGAGAGAATAGCAGCCAAGCTACCAAAGATGTAAAAGTCGTACCACTCGATGAGGGTGCCAAGCGACGCAGCACCGATTACGCTCATCAGTGTTTTAGTACCCGTTGCGGATGTAGGAGTCGATTCTGCAATCATTGGTTTGCTAAAAAGTTAAAGGGTTTGGAACTGCGGGGTTGCCTGCCAGTACAACACGCCACAAATATAGCAGGCACAACCGTTTTGCCCCAGGCTAAAAAAAACGCCCTGTAGAGTGAAGTACGGCAGTAGCCGTAGTGGGCGATGCGGATCGCCCACCGAATGAATCGCTGATGATGGCGGGGGTCATTGAAACTATTCGGTATCCAACGGGCGGCACTACCTTTGTGCTGTTGGGTGAGCAACACCAGCACCAACCGGCTGCGCTTCAATGGGCAGGAGAGTTTGGCCGAGATTGGCAGCGGGGTATTGGATTTCGACACCCGGCTCTATGATGCCCCCATTGGTCGCTTCGGCAATGTGGATGCCCTGCCCGATCTTTCCCGTAGGTGGTCGCCCTACGTCTTTGGCTATGACAACCCCCTGCGCTTTGTTGACCCCGATGGCATGGCAGGGGAGGATGTGCTGTATTCGGATGGGTACAGTACCTTGCAGCGAAGTCAGACTTCTGGTGCCGTTGACCTAAACGGGGTGGGTAGTGGTAAATATCAAGCTGATCGTGTTTGATTGTAGTGGTTAATGAAGTTTAGCGTTCGGGCAAAATGACTGTCATCACTCTTGGCAAACGATAAGGTTTTGCGAGTTAGATGAGGTTGCCGTTGCCGTAAGGTATTGTTAAATCACTCAATATGAGCGGTTCCACCCGCCTGTTGACGACGACGACCAGCCGGAATCAATTCATCATAGACCGCCCAAGCATCCGTATAAAAAATGGCGTTCTGCTGGTAGATCGTCGGCATACTTTCCCACAGCATCTGACCACAATATGTGCCCCGGTCACCGGTAGCAAAGCCCACAATCTGACGGGTGCTACGCTCAATAGCCAGCCAAATCCACGTCTTGAGTTCCTTGTCATGCACGAACGACCACCGCATCGGCGGACCGATTTCATCTATCTCTATTTCAATGACTTGGCTCGTACTTATCACCTTATGCACCAGGCAGGCGTCTACTTTTTTTTAATCAGCTTGCTGATCGTTGGTCGGCTAACACCTGTCACTCGCTGAATACCACGCAGGGAGGTTCGCTCCAGTAAGAGTTCTTCTACCTGTTGGTAGCGTTGGATTCTGTTTTGCTTCACCTCGCTGATAGTGCCATAGAAATTACAGTCTTTGCAATGATAACGTTGTCGTTTCTCCGCTGAGAGACCGTTTCTGCGCAGATTTGTGCTGGCACAGTGGGAGCAGGTGTGATGTTTTACGTCAGTAATCATTTAGGCAAGATAGCACATCAGCGGCTAATTTACCACTACCA